>JAYTIR010000191.1:0-26030 GCA_043731765.1 Burkholderiales bacterium | reverse complement strand
TGCGTGAAGTTCGAGCATCCGCGTCGCGCCATTGACGCGCGGCACGACCAGGGTCTTGCCCGAGGCCAGCGCAGCCAGGGCGAGCGGCCGCGTGTCCCTCTCGCTGTCAAACGGAAGCGTCACGAGCACGACGCGCGCCGCCGCGAACGACGGCAGGGCTTCCAGCCGGGCGGCGATGGTACGCGATGCCGACATGCGCAAGCCTGCGTCCAGCATATCGCGCGCGGCAATCATCTGCGTGCGCAACGCCCGCTTGGCCTCGTGCAGCGCAGGGCCGGTCAGCGCCGTATCGGGACTTGCGGCACGGGTATGCATTGGCCGATGTTAGCGGAGGTTCGTGCGAAGTGCCATGTGCGATGGCGGCGAGAAGACCGGCCGGACGTATAATGCGCGATCCACTCAGTACACCAGATTTCAATGAAAAATTCACACCAGTTCTATCGGGCGCGTCGCGCGGCGGTCCTCGAATCGATGCGCCAGCACTCCGGCGGCGGTCTCGCGCTGGTGCCGACGGCTCCCGAAGTGCCGCGCAACCGCGATTCGAACTTTCCCTTCCGCTTCGACAGCTACTTCTATTACCTGTCCGGCTTCCCCGAACCCGAGGCCGTCGTCGCGCTGATCGCCGGCCCGGACGGCGACAAGCATGTGCTGTTCTGCCGCGAGAAGAACGCCGAGCGGGAGATCTGGGACGGCTTCCGTTACGGTCCCGACGCCGCGAAGGAAATCTTCGGGTTCGACGAAGCCCACCCGATCACCGCGTTGCCGGAAAAACTGCCGGAACTCGCGTCCGACCGCCCCGCGCTGTACACGCCGCTTGGACTCTTCGACTCCTGGGACAAGCAGATCACGCAACTTTTGAACGAGGTGCGCAACCGCGCCCGTGCCGGCGTATCCGCGCCGGACGAAGTCGTTGACGTGCGTGGGTCGCTCGATGCGATGCGGCTGATCAAGGACGATCACGAGTTGAAGCTGATGCGCCAGGCGGCCACGATTTCCAGCGCCGCGCATCGGCGCGCGATGGGTGCTACCCGGCCGGGCTGGCACGAATACCAGGTCGAAGCCGAATTGCTGCACGAGTTCCTGCGCTGCGGTGCGCAGGCAGTCGCCTATCCGTCGATCGTGGCTTCAGGACCCAACGCCTGCGTGCTGCACTACCGTGACAACGATCGGCAAATGGCGGACGGCGATCTCCTGTTGATCGACGCCGGCGGCGAATACCGTGGCTACGCATCCGACATCACGCGCACCTTTCCGGTAAACGGCAAATTCACGGGGCCGCAGAAGGACATCTACGAACTCGTGCTCGCATCCCAGATGGCTTGCCTCGATGTCGTGAAACCGGGGACGCAATTCCACGAGTACCACAAGGCGGCGGAGCGCGTGCTGGCCCAGGGGTACATCGATCTTGGACTATGCAAGGGCACGCTGGACGAAGTGCTGGAAAACGGCACCTTCAAGCAGTACTACATGCATCGTGCGGGTCACTGGCTGGGCCTGGATGTGCACGACGCCGGCCTCTACCAGATCAAGGGCGCGTCGCAGTCGCTGGTGCCGGGAATGGTGCTCACCGTCGAACCGGGAACCTATGTCCGGCCCGCCGACAATGTCCCGGAGCATTTCTGGAACATCGGAGTGCGCATCGAGGATGACGTGCTGGTGACCGCCAATGGCCACGAGAACCTCACGGTAGCTGCGCCCAAGTCGGTTGCCGACGTCGAGGCGGCTTGTTTGCGCTAGTCGTCGTCCGAAGCATATGCATGATGTAGTCATCGTCGGCGCGGGTCCCGTCGGGGGTGCGCTTGCGCTGGCACTGGCCGACGCCGACCTCGACATCGTGGCACTGGACGCGCGTGCTGCAGGCGCCACGCTGCGCGGCGACCGGTCACTGGCGTTGTCTCATGGCGCGCGGTTGATCTTCGAGCGTCTCGCCGTCTGGCCGCGCCTGGCGGCCATGCCCGGCGCTGTCACGCCGATTGTGGAAATCGACATTTCGCAGGCCGGGGGATTCGGCGTCACCAGGCTGGTTGCGGAGGAGCAGGGCGTACCCGCACTGGGATATGTCGTTTCATATCGCGCCTTGCAGGCCGCAATCGACGACGCATTGACGCGAACCGGCATCGAACTTCGATATGGCACCACCGCCGCCTCGGTCGCCGGAACGCCTGCCCACGTTTCGGTTGCGCTGGCCGACGATGGGGGCGCACCGTTGCTTGCGCGCCTCGCGGTCGTCGCCGACGGCACAGGCACCGTCGTGGCCGGAATCGCGCGGGAGCGGCGCGACTACGGGCAGGTCGCGCTGATCGCCAAGGTCGGCATGGACAGCGCGCATCGCGGCGTCGCGTTCGAGCGCTTCACGCCCGAGGGTCCGATGGCGCTGTTGCCTGAGGGCGATCACTACGGTCTCGTGTGGACGATGACACCTGAAAAGGCGGAGTCGATGCTGGCGCTTTCCGAGGACGGATTCCTCGCGGCGCTCGCGCACCACTTCGGTACACGCGTCACCGGATTCGAGCGTGTAGCCGACCGTCGCACGTTTCCATTGCGACTCGAATTCGCGCGGCCGACGACCGCTCCGCGGAGTGTGGTCATCGGCAACGCCGCGCAGTCATTGCATCCGATCGCCGGGCAAGGTTTCAACCTCGGCGTGCGCGATGCCTACGAATTGGGCCAGGCGATCATCCGCACGCCGCGCGACGCGCTGGGAGACGGCCCGATGCTGGCGGCCTTCGCTTCGCGGCGCTGGCCCGACCGTTTCGCGGGCATTGCCTTCACGCATGGACTCACGCAGCTGTTCGCGATGGACGTAGGCCTGGTGCGCTGGCCACGCGGGCTGGCGCTCGCTCTGCTCGATGCCGTGCCGCCGATGAAAAAGGCATTCACGCGCGCGATGCTTTTCGGTTTCTCCTGAACGCGCGTTCGCTCGCGCCTCGCGTTCCAGATTCTCCCGGTTGAACAAATTTTGGGCAATCACTGGAACGGCCGCGACGCAAAGCCGGTATAATTTGCACCCGTTCCCGTCGTCACATTTTTCTCCCGATCCGTCTCTCCCGATCATGCGCATCGGTCCCTACACATTGCCGAATAACCTCGCCGTCGCACCGATGGCGGGCGTCACCGATCGTCCGTTCCGGCAACTTTGCAAGCGGCTGGGCGCGGGTTACGCGGTCTCGGAAATGGTTGCGTCCAACCCGCAACTTCGTGGCACCGACAAGTCCCGCCTGCGGACAGACCATGAGGGCGAAGTCGCGCCGATCGCCGTGCAGATCGCGGGCGCCGATCCGCAGCTGATGGCGGACGCCGCGCGCCATAACGTCGACAGGGGCGCGCAGATCATCGACATCAACATGGGCTGTCCGGCCAAGAAAGTATGCAACGCCTCGGCCGGATCCGCGTTACTGGCCAATGAAAAGCTGGTCGCCGCGATCCTCGAAACCGTCGTCGCGGCCGTCGCCGTGCCGGTCACACTCAAGATCCGCACGGGTCCGAACCCGGAATGGCGCAATGCGCTTGCCATCGCGCACCTTGCGCAGGACGCTGGCGTGGCCGCGCTGACCGTGCATGGCCGCACCCGCGCCTGCGCATTCGTGGGCGCCGTGGAATACGACACCATCGCTGCCGTGAAGAGCGCGGTCTCCATCCCCGTGATCGCCAATGGAGATATCGCTACGCCGGAGCACGCACTGGCCGTCCTGCTGCACACCGGCGCCGATGCCCTGATGATCGGGCGCGCGGCGCAGGGCAGGCCCTGGATCTTCCGCGAAATTGCGCACTTTCTGGCGACAGGTCGGCATCTGCCGACTCCAACGGTTGCCGAAGCGCGGGAGCTGATCGTGGCGCATCTCGCGGACCATTACGATTTCTACGGCGAGACCGCGGGCGTGCGCATCGCGCGCAAGCATCTTGGCTGGTACACCGAGGCGCTTGCCGGTGGTGCTGCGTTGCGCCGCGAGGCCAATGCCGCAATCACCCGGGTCGAACAACTCGATGCCGTGGAACGTTTTTTCGATCGCCTCGAATACGAAGGCGAGAGGCTTGAATACATTGACCGCGAAGGCGTGGCCTATCAAGGGACCGATCTCATCGCCGCGCATTTGCCGACTTCACAACAAACAATGAACAATGCGAACCGGGCAAGGGAGGCCCTCGCCGCGTGACCCGAAAAATCAAACTCAACGGCAGTAACGAAATCTGCCGCAGCGTCGAGCGGTCGCTCGACGAATACTTCAGGCGTCTGGACGGTGAAACGCCGACGGGTGTCTATGACATGGTGATCGGCCACGTGGAACGTGCGCTGCTCGTCTCCATCATGGATCGCGCGAACGGCAACCAGACCCAGGCGGCGGACATGCTGGGCATGAACCGCAATACGCTGCGCTCCAAGCTCACCCGATACAAAATCATCTGATGGTTGCGAAGGTCGCGCAGGCGCTGCTGTCGGTGTCTGACAAGACTGGGCTCGTCCTGTTCGCGCGCGGCTTGGCGGCACTCGGCGTCAAGCTGCTTTCCACCGGCGGCACCGCAAAGGCCCTGGCCGACGCGGGGCTGACCGTCACGGATGTCGGCACCTACACGGGATTTCCGGAAATGCTCGACGGACGCGTGAAGACGCTGCATCCGAAGGTGCACGGCGGCATTCTCGCGCGCCGCGATATTCCCGCGCACGTCGCTGCGCTGGCGGTCCACGATATTCCGACCATTGACCTGGTTGTCGTCAATCTCTACCCGTTTCGGGCGACCGTCGCGAAACCCGGCTGCACGCTGGATGACGCCATCGAGAACATCGACATCGGCGGGCCGTCCATGGTGCGCGCCGCCGCGAAGAACTGGCCACACGTCGGCATTGTCGTCGACCCCGCCGATTATTCCGGCGTGCTGGCCGAACTGAACGCCAACGGCGGCGCGCTGGGCGATGCCACTCGATTTCGGCTGATGCGCAAGGCCTTCGCGCACACCGCGTCCTACGACGGCGCGATCGCGAACTGGCTCACGGCGCGCGGCCCCGATGGCGCATCCGCAGGCTTTCCCGACTCGTTTCATTTTGCCGGCGACAAGGTGCAGGAGATGCGCTACGGAGAGAATCCGCACCAGACGGCTGCGTTCTATCGCGATGAGACGCCGGCATTGGGTTCGATCGCCACGTACCGGCAACTTCAAGGCAAGGAACTCTCCTACAACAACGTAGGCGACAGCGATGCCGCCTGGGAGTGCGTCAAGACTTTTCAGGAACCGGCGTGCGTGATCATCAAGCACGCCAATCCGTGCGGTGTGGCCATCGCGACAGGACCGCTCGCGGCTTACCGGAACGCGTTGGCCACCGATCCGACCTCGGCCTACGGCGGCGTCATCGCCTTCAATCGCCCGGTCGACGCGGCCACGCTCGAAGCGGTGTCGGCGCAATTCGTGGAAGTCCTGATTGCGCCGGCTTACACCGCCGACGCTTTGGCCACTATCGCGAAAAAGGTCAACGTGCGCGTCCTCGAAGTGTTGTTGCCGGCGAACGGTGCGGTGGCCAATGCATGGGACATGAAGCGCGTCGGCGGCGGCTTCCTGGTGCAGTCATCTGATGCGCGCAACGTGACCGCTGCGGAACTCAAGGGTGTGACGATAAAGGCGCCAACGAGCGACCAACTGACCGACCTCCTGTTTGCCTGGCGCGTGGCCAAGTTCGTGAAGTCGAACGCCATCGTCTATTGCGGCGGCGGCCGGACGCTGGGTGTGGGCGCAGGCCAGATGAGCCGGGTCGATTCGTCGCGCATCGCCGCGATCAAGGCACAGAATGCTGGCCTGTCGCTCGCCGGATCAGTGGTCGCGTCCGACGCTTTTTTCCCATTTCGCGACGGCCTCGACGTCGTCGCCGATAACGGTGCCGTGGCGGTGATCCAGCCCGGAGGCAGCATTCGCGACGACGAAGTCATCGCCGCCGCCAACGAACGCGGTATCGCGATGGTTTTCACCGGCATAAGGCACTTCCGTCATTAGCGAAGCGCACGGCCCATGTTGAAGGCAGATCCTTGAACATCCTCGTCGTCGGCTCCGGTGGCAGGGAACACGCGCTGGCATGGAAGATCGCACAGAGTCCGCGCGTGGGCAAGGTGTTCGTCGCACCCGGCAATGTGGGCACGGCGCGCGACGCAACGCTCACGAACGTCGCGCTGACGGCCATCCCCGATCTCATCGCGTTCGCCCGGCGGGAGCGCGTCGCATTGACGGTCGTCGGTCCGGAAGGGCCGCTCGCTGCCGGCATCGTGGATGCATTTCGTACGGCGGGATTGAAGATTTTCGGCCCGACGCAGGCCGCCGCGCAGCTTGAAAGCTCCAAGGATTTTGCGAAGGCGTTCATGGCGCGGCACGATATCCCGACGGCGCAATACCGCACATTCGTGGACGCGCCCGCGGCGCATGCGTATGTGGATGAACGTGGCGCGCCCATCGTGATCAAGGCCGACGGTCTCGCCGCCGGTAAGGGCGTCGTCGTCGCGATGGCGCTCGCCGACGCGCACGCGGCGATCGACGCGATGCTGATCGACAACGCGATGGGGGACGCCGGCGCCCGGGTCGTCGTCGAGGAGTTTCTGGCGGGCGAGGAGGCGAGTTTCATCGTCATGGTCGACGGCAAGAATGTGCTGCCGCTGGCGTCGTCGCAGGACCACAAGCGATTGAAGGATGGCGACGCGGGACCGAACACCGGCGGCATGGGCGCCTATTCGCCCGCGCCGGTGGTCACGCCTGAGCTGCATGCGCGGATCATGCGCGAGATCATCGTGCCGGCCGTTAACGGCATGGCCGCGGATGGCATTCCGTACACGGGGTTCCTCTATGCCGGCGTGATGGTCGACGGCGCAGGAGATATGAAAGCCCTTGAATTCAACTGCCGCATGGGTGACCCGGAAACGCAGCCGATCATGGCACGGCTCAAGTCCGACTTTGTCGACCTGGTCGAGCACGCGGTTAATGGCACGCTGGACGAAGTCGATGCAACATGGGACAGGCGCATCGCGCTCGGCGTCGTGCTCGCGGCCGCCGGGTATCCGGACCATCCGCGCAAAGGTGACGTTATCGAAGGCCTCGAACGCATCACGCCGGACGCGCATCCTGATGTGGTCGTGTTCCATGCAGGTACCGCGCTCGCGGACGGCAGTACGGTGGTCAGCGGCGGCCGCGTGCTGTGCGTGACCGCCCTTGCGGATTCGGTGCGGCAGGCGCAGCGCGCCGCCTATGCCGCGATTGCCGATGTCCGGTTTGCCGGCATGCAATTCCGCACGGATATCGGCCACCGCGCGCTTTTGACGCGTGGGGTCAGAGCCGAGTTTCTTCCCACGTCCGACGATCCGAAATCCTGAATCGTACTGAGAGAAAGTCGGCTCTGACCCCATGAACGCCGTCGCCACCCGCACTCATTTCCTCGCCCTGCAGACGCGCATCGTTGCCGGTCTGGAGGCGATCACCGGCGAGCCGTTTCTTCGTGACGCATGGTCGCGGCCGGAAGGCGGTGGCGGCCTTTCGCGACTGATCGAAGATGGCAAGGTGCTTGAACGCGGCGGCGTTCTGTTCTCGCACGTCACGGGTGAGCGGATGCCCGGTTCCGCGACCGCGCATCGCCCGGATCTCGCCGGCCGGTCGTGGGAAGCGATGGGGGTGTCGCTGGTCTTGCATCCGCGCAATCCCTACGCGCCCACGGTCCATCTCAACGTGCGCTATTTCTCGGCGCAGAAGGCGGATGCCGAACCCGTCTGGTGGTTTGGCGGCGGCATGGACCTCACACCTTATTACGGCTTTGCCGAGGATGCGATCCACTTCCACCGCACGTGTCGCGATGCGCTCGCGCCGTTTGGCGCGGGCGTCCACGCACGCTGCAAGAAGTGGTGCGACGAATATTTCTTCCTCAAGCACCGGCAGGAGCCGCGTGGCGTGGGCGGCGTGTTCTACGACGACCTGAACGAGGGCGGCTTCGAGCATTGTTTTGCCTTGACGCGAAGCGTCGGCGATCATTTTCTCGCCGCCTATGCGCCAATCCTCGAGCGCCGCCATGCCACGCCGTACGGGGAGCGCGAGCGCGATTTCCAGTTGTACCGCCGCGGCCGCTACGCCGAATTCAATCTCGTGTGGGATCGCGGCACGCTGTTCGGCCTGCAGTCGAACGGCCGCACCGAGGCCATACTGATGTCGATGCCTCCACTTGCGCTGTGGCGCTACGATTGGAAACCCGCGCCCGGTTCGCCGGAGGCGGCGCTCTACACCGACTTCCTGATCGCGAAGGATTGGCTCCCTGGCAACGCATGACGACGACCACCTGATCGAAACGTCGCTCGCCTCCGAGCAGGTATTCGACGGCGATCTGCTGCACGTGCGGCGTGATAGTGTGCGCCTGCCGAATGGCGGGGAGGCCACGCGCGAATACGTCGTCCACCCGGGTGCGGTGTTGATCGTGCCGATACTCCCGGACGGGAGGCTCGTGCTCGAGCGCCAGTTTCGCTATCCCGTCGGTCGGGTGATGCTCGAATTTCCGGCAGGCAAGATCGATCCACAGGAAACGCCGCTCGCCACCGCGAAGCGTGAGCTGCGCGAGGAAGCCGGGTACGCCGCGGCCACCTGGCAACATATCGGCATGATTCATCCGGAAATCGGTTACTCGACCGAGGCCATCGAAATTTACTTGGCCACGGACCTGACCCACGTCGGCGCGCAATTGGACGAAGGTGAATTCCTCGATGTCGTGTTGATGACCGAGGAGGAACTGCTCGCAAGATTCGATTCCGGCGACGTCACGGACGGCAAGACGGTCGCCGCGCTGTTCACCTGGATCCGGCAACGCGCAAGATGAGCGCCGCCGGGCCGTCCCAGGGACGCCTGCACGAGCGGGGCACAGCCAAGGCTCGAAGAGCGCGTCCGCGAGTGCTGGCGGCGGCCGACGCGCGGTCGATCCACTGTGCGCGTCTTCACAAGGAGGCCGCACGGAATGGCGCAGCGGCGACAGCCGCAAGCGTGGGGGTCCTGTGACCATCAGGGCGCAACGGCTCGTGATCCGTGGGCGCGTGCAGGGCGTGGGTTTCCGCGACGCCGCGGTGCAGGCCGCATTCGAATTCGGCGTGCACGGCTGGGTGCGCAATCGGCAGGACGGCCACGTCGAGGCGCTGGCGCAGGGCGAATCCGGTGCAGTCGAACGCTTTGTCGTGTGGTGCCGGCGCGGACCGCCGCTCGCGCGAGTCACGGACGTTACAACTACGGACGCGGACGTCGAAGTTGGACTTTCCGTGTTCGAATCGCGCGCGACCGACTAACGCTGCAGGGGCGCGCCCAGTCCAAAAATGTCCTTCCACGCCGCATACGACGCGGCCGCCATCCACGGCAGGACCAGCACCAGTCCCACGCCCATCGTGGCCAGTCCCAGCAGCAGCAACGAAAGCGAGATTCCGGCGTAGAGCGAGAGGGCCGGCACGTTACGCGCGAACGCGCGCGCGGACGTGGCAAAGGCGCTGCGCAGGCCTTCGCCATCGAAGAGCGCCGCGAACGGAACAAAGGTGAGCGGCAACGAGGTCACGATTCCGGCGACATAGATGGCCACGATGACCCCTGCCGGAAGGCTTATCGCGTCGCGCGTGGGCAGGAACAGATTGGCGTCGGCGAGCTGCCAGGCCGAAAACGCCTCCGCCGCAAATGCGACCAGGCCCGCCACGATCACTGTCGCCTGCGCACCGGCCGGCGCGGCGAACGGCGCAATGACGTGTCGGAAGCGCGGCCTGTCGTCGCGATCCGCGGCAAGGCTTGCGTAAATCATGCCGGTCGCGAGCAGCGGCGCGATCACGTTCGACGCGATGAAGCCCAGTATCGGGATCGGCTCGAATGCAATGCTGACGACGAGCGTGATGGACGCCAGTGCCGCAAAGGTCGCGGGCCCCTTCTTCCAGAGTCGCATCGCCTCGGCGTACCAGCCAAGCGCGTGCAGCGCGGGCACGCTCCTGGATTCGCGTCCCCGAAGTTCCAGGGGCGGACCGGGCGCGCCGGCGGGATCGGGGTTCATGCCGAGAATCCCGGCATGGGTTCTGGCGCCAGGTACAAAGGAATTACGCGGCTTCGCCCAGATACGCGGCGCGCACCTTGGGATCGTGCAGCAACGACGAAGCGTCGCCCGACAAGGTGACTTCGCCGGACTCCATGACGTAACCGCGCTTGCTCACTTCAAGCGCCAGCTTCGCGTTCTGCTCGATCAGCAGGATGGTCACGCCTTCGCCGGAAATCGTGATGATGGTCTCGAAGACCTTTTGCACCATCAGCGGTGCCAGGCCCATCGACGGCTCGTCGAGCAGCAGCAGCTTGGGTCGGGACATCATTGCGCGGCCCATCGCGAGCATCTGCTGCTCGCCGCCGGACATCGTCCCCGCCGTCTGCCGGCGGCGCTCCTTCAATCGCGGGAACAGGTGGTACACACGTTCGATGTCGGATGCGATGCCGTCGCGGTCGCTGCGGATGTACGCGCCCATCGCCAGGTTTTCCTCTATCGTCAGGGCACCAAACACGCCGCGCCCCTCCGGCACCATGGCGAGCCCGCGGCGCACGAGTTGAAACGCCGGCTTGCCGGTGATGTCGGCGCCGCCGTAGAAAATCTTTCCCGCCTTGACGGGCAGCAAGCCGCAGATGCCCTTCAGCGTTGTCGTCTTGCCGGCGCCGTTGGCGCCAATCAGGCAGACCAGTTCGCCTTCGCCGACCTCGAGGTCGATGCCCCTGACGGCATGGATGCCGCCGTAGGCGACCTCGAGCTTCTTCAACTCAAGAAGAGGTCCGGACATCAGGCGCCTTTGAGGTTGAGCGTAACTTCGCCACCGAGATACGCGGCAATGACCTTGGGATCGTTCTGCACGGCGCTCGCCGTTCCCTCCGCGATCTTCTTGCCGTAATCCAGCACCAGGACGCGGTCGCACACGCTCATCACGAGTTTCATGTCGTGTTCGATCAGGAGGATCGTCGTGCCGTCCCGGCGAATTTCCGCGAGCAGGTTCGAAAGCGACGCGGTTTCCGTGGCGTTCATTCCCGCCGCCGGCTCGTCCAGCGCGAGCAACTTGGGTTCGGTCGCGAGCGCGCGGGCAATTTCGAGTCGCCGCTGATCGCCGTAGGCCAGATGCTTGGCCAGGTTGTGGGCGCGCTTGTCCACGCCGACATATTCCAGCAACTCGAAGGCGCGTTTGTGGATCGCGGCTTCTTCGGCCCGCGTGCCGGCGTTGCGCGAGATGGCCCCCCAGACGCCGGCATGCGTGCGCACGTGGCGGCCGATCATCACGTTTTCGAGCGCCGAGAGATTGGCGAAGAGCCGGATGTTCTGGAACGTGCGCGCAATGCCGCGCTCGGCAACGTCGTTCGGCTTCAATCCCTGCAGCGGCTCCCCGTCGAACACGAATTCACCGCCGTCCGGAGCGTAGATGCCGGTCAGCACATTGAACAGCGAAGTCTTCCCGGCGCCGTTCGGGCCGATCAGGCCGTAGATCTCGCCGTGGTTGATCGTGAAGCCGACGTCGGACAACGCCTGCACGCCGCCGAAACGCTTGTCGATTCCCTTCGCGGCCAGGAGTGCGAGCTTGCTCATGTCTTCGCGCCCTCGAGTTCGCGCTTGCGCAGCGCGGAGGGAAGGATGCCGGCGGGCCGGAACAGCATCATGAGCACCAGCGCCAGACCGAACAGGAGCATCCGGATGACTTCCGGCTCGAGCAGCATCCGGCCGAAGAGCGCTTCCTGCACCGGGGCAACGGTGTAGCGCAGCACCTCGGGCACGAACGACAGCAGGATCGCGCCCAGCACCACGCCCCAGATATTGCCCATGCCGCCCAGGACGACCATGGCCAGCACCATCACCGATTCGACGAGGACGAAGCTTTCGGGGCTGATGAAGCCCTGGATGGCGGAGAACATGCCGCCGGCGATCCCGCCGAAAGATGCGCCCATCGCAAATGCGAGCAGCTTGATGTTGCGCGTGTTGATGCCCATCGCGCGCGCCGCGACCTCGTCCTCGCGGATCGCTTCCCAGGCGCGGCCCAGACGCGAATCCTGCAGCCGCATGTTGATGATCATGACGGCGATGAGGATGACCAGAAACAGGTAGTAGTACTTCACGGGACCGGAAAAATCGAGGCCGAGGATGGTCTCGCGCTTGGCAAAGCTGAAACTGCCGATGCGGAACGGGTCGATCAGCGTGATGCCCTGCGGACCGTTGGTGATGTTGACCGGTTGCGACAGGTTGTTCAAAAAGATCCGGATGATCTCCCCGAAGCCCAGCGTGACGATCGCGAGGTAGTCGCCGCGCAGCTTCAACGTCGGCGCACCGAGAATGACGCCGAAAAAACACGCGACCGCCGCGCCGATCGGCAGGATCACCCAGAACGGCAGGTGCAGGTTGAAGTGCGGGCTCGCGAGCAGCGCATAGACATACGCGCCGACGGCGTAGAACGCGATGTAGCCCAGGTCGAGCAGCCCCGCGAAGCCGACGACGATGTTGAGTCCCAGCGCGAGGAAGCAGTACAGGATCGCCAGGTTCGTGATCCGCACCCACGCGGTGCCCACGGATGCCAGCGCGAACGGAAGCACGAGCAATGCCGCCGCGGCGATCGCCATCCCGGCCCAGGCGAGCTTGGGATTCTTGTGGGTGTCGAACAGGCTGCGCATGCCGTTACGCGCGATCCGAAACGCGCTCGCCCAGCAGGCCCGACGGCCGGAAGATCAGCACGGCGATCAGCACCAGGAACGCGAACACGTCCTGGTAGTTCGAGCCGAAGAGCGTGAGGTTTGGGTCCGACTCGCAGCGCGACGCCAGCGCATCGGACCAGTCCGAGAGATTGCACAGGTTGGTGAGATCGCCCACGTAGCCGGCGCCGAGCGCCTCGATGACCCCGAGCAAAAGGCCGCCCAACATGGCGCCCGCCAGGTTGCCGATGCCGCCCAGCACCGCGGCCGAGAACGCCTTGAGGCCCAGGATAAATCCCATCTGGTAGTGCGCAATGCCGTAGTAGCTCCCCACCATCACGCCCGCGACGGCCCCCAGCGCGGCGCCGATCACGAACGTGAGTGAAATCACCTTGTTGATGTCGATGCCCATGAGTCCGGCCACCTGCTGGTTCTGCGCCGTAGCGCGCATCGCGATGCCGAGCTTCGTCTTGTAGACCAATAGCAGGAGCCCGCCCATCATGGACAGCGATCCGAAGATGATCGCGATCTGCACGTTGGTGATCGTCGCGCCGTTCGGCGTGGAGGTGATGTGATACGGCACCGTCGCGATGATCTGCGGGTAGGGCAGCGGGTTGCGGCTCCAGATGATGAGTGCCAGGTGTTGCAGGATGATCGACAGGCCAATGGCCGTAATCAGCGGCGCCAGTCGCGGGGCTTTTCGCAGCGGCCGGTACGCCACGCGTTCGAGCGTGTAACCCACGCCCATGCAGGCCGGGATCGCGGCGAGCAATCCAAGCAGCACGATGATGACCGGCGGCAGGCCGGTGTGGGCACCCGACAGCGTCACGATCACCGTGTAGGCCACCATCGCGCCGATCATCACGACTTCGCCGTGCGCGAAGTTGATGAGCTGGATGATGCCGTACACCATCGTATAGCCCAGAGCGACGATCGCATACACGCTGCCCAGCGTCAGCCCGTTGACCATCTGCTGCAGGAACGTGTCCAGAAACTCCCCTGATCGCCAGTCATCGCGCAGTTGTCGCGCGCTCAGTTGCCTCACGATTAGCGCGATTGTGGGCCGAACTCGCGGACCGCGGCAAGCGCCGCATCGGCAACGCGGCGGTGTCGCGCAGAAAACGGGCAAAAAAAACGGCGCCCCGAGGGACGCCGTTTTCGAACTGCCTTGTTTCCTCTGGCCTACTTCTTCGGTGCGGGGGCCGGGGCCATCGCCGGGGCAGCAGCAGGCGCGGCCGCAGCAGGTGCCGCCGCAGGAGCCGGCATCGAGGCCTTCATGAAATCGGCGAAGGCCATGCTCTTGCCGCCTTGCACGATCGCGACGGGTTCGAGCTTGCCACCCTTCATCGTGAAGATCGTGATTTCGGCGTTCTTGCGATCGCCCTTGTCGTCGAACTCGACCTTGCCGGTCGCGCCCGTCATGCTGATCTTCTGCAGCTCGGGCAGGTACTTCGCCGGATCCGCCGAGTCAGCCTTTTGCATTGCGGCGATGATCAGGTTTGCGGCATCGTAGGTGAACGGCGCATAGATGATCGGGTCCATCTTGTACGCAGCCTTGTACGCGTCGAGGAAGTCCTTCGAGGCTGCCACCACCGGCAAGCCGGCCTGCGAGCACACGAGGTTCTCCGACATTGCGCCGGCCAGTTCCTTCATCTTGTCCGTGCATGCGCCGTCGCCGAACGCGAACACGGCCTTGATGCCCAGTTCACGCGCCTGCTTCAGCATGAGGCCGCCCGTGGCGTCCATGCCGCCATAGAACACGGCTTCCGGGTTCTTGCCCTTAATCTTGGTGAGGATGGGCTTGAAGTCGGTGGCCTTGTCGGTCGTTTTTTCGCGCGCGACGATCTTCACGCCCGAAGCCTTCAGTGTCTTTTCGACTTCGTTGGCGAGTCCTTCGCCGTACGCCGTGGCGTCATCGGCGATCGCGGCCGTCTTGATCTTGTTTTCCTTCAGATATTGCGCGACGGCAGGCCCTTGCTGATCGTCACGGCCGACAACGCGGAACACGTTCTTGAAGCCCTGCTCGGTCAGCTTCGGATTTGTCGCCGAACCGGAAATCACCGGAATGCCGGCCTGGTTGTAGACCGCCGATGCCGGAATGGTGACGCCGGAGTTCAGGTGGCCAACCACGCCTGCGGCCTTCGCGTCCGCGAACTTCTGGGCAATCGTCGGGCCGAGTTTCGGATCGGCCTGGTCGTCTTCGGCCATCAACTCGAACTTGACCTTCTTGCCCCCCAGCTTGATGCCCTTGGCATTGGCTTGATCGATGGCGAGACGGGCGCCATTCTCGTTGTCCTTGCCGAGGTGGGCAATGCCGCCCGTGAGCGGACCGGCATGGCCGATCTTCACGACGACGACGTCTTCCACGGGCGCCTTGGGCGCGTCGGCTTTCTTGGGTTCTTCCTTGCCGCAGCCGTAGGCGGTGGCAAGCGCGGCCGCGATAATCGCCAGGCCGAGCTTCTTGGATAAGGTCATGGCACTTCCTCCGGGACAGAAAATTTCAAAGGTGAACGAAACAACAGAATATTATTCGCTTTCGGGGTCGAAGTGTCAACGCGGGCGCCACGGCAAAGTGGAAATGTCCGCTTTCGGACAAAGCAGTGATGTCCGGTGGCGTTCCGTCGTCGCAGGTCGCACTTCGTCGCCAAGGCGTTGCCGGGAACGGGGTCCGGCTTGGATAATGCGGGTCGGGAATCCAAAAGCGTATCCCGCCGCATCCAACAAGGAGACGGCCGGGGACGACAGCGCCTGCCTTTTGGCCTTGGGACCGGCAAGGGCGTAAACGGGAGAGGTCATGGGATTGCGGTTGACGCGGCGCCGAGTGATTGGCGCCTTGGTGTTATTGCTGGTCGCGGGCGGCTTGGCGGGGGCCGTGGCGCTGCGCGCGGCCAAGAAGAACACCGACGGTCCCGGCAAAGAGGCGGTCACGCTCGAATTCGGGCGCGGTGAACTCGCCACGGTCGAACCCAGGGCGCTTCCCCGCTGGTTGCCGGTGTCCGGCACGATGCAGCCGGTCAATCAGGCGACGGTCAAGGCCAAGGTCTCGGGCGACGTGCGCCAGATCACGGTGCGCGAAGGCGATTCCGTACAGGCCGGGCAGATGCTCGTTCGCGTGGATACGGCCGACCTCGACGCCCGCGTGCTGGAGCGGCAGGGCCAGCTGCAGTCGGCGCGCGCACAGCTCGGGATGGCCGAAAAGACCAACACGATGAACCAGACGCTGCTCAAGCAGAATTTCATCTCGCAGAACGCCTCTGATAATGCCGAATCGTCGCTCGAAGTCGCCAAGGGCAATCTGCAGGCCGCGCAGGCCCAGTTGCGCGTCGCCCAGAATGCGCTGAAGGACTCGGTTGCGACCTCGCCACTTTCGGGAATCGTCGCCAAGCGCCACGTGCAGCCAGGCGAAAAGGTCGGCTTCGACACCCCGTTGATGACGGTCGTCGACTTGAAGGACATGGAGTTGCAGGCCCTCGTGCCTTCCGGAGATATCCCGGAGTTGAAACCCGGCATGACGGTCGACCTTGTCGTCGACGGCTTCGCCGACCGCAAGTTCACCGGGCGCATCGAGCGGATCAATCCGTCCACCGAAGCCGGAACGCGCGCCATCCTGGTGTTCGTGGGCATTCCGAACGCCACGCTGGCCCTGCGCGGAGGCATGTTCGCCACCGGCAGGATCGCGCTTGCGGCCGGTGCGCCGGTCGCAACGCTGCCGGCGACCGCCGTTCGCACGGAAGCCGGACAAACCTACATATGGACCATTCAGGGCGGCAAGCTCGCCAAGCGCAACATCCTGGTCGGACGGCGCGATGACGATGCCGGCCGCGTCGAGCTGAAGACCGCGCTGCCCGCCGACCTGCAGGTCCTGGCCGCACGCTTCGATAACCTGAAGGAAGGGGCGCCGGCACTGGTGCGCGCCCAAGACGACACCCCGCCGAAGAAGGCGAGCTGACGGCCCGCTGGCCTGCCGCAACCGGAGCACCCCCATGTGGATCACCCGCGTTTCGATCAATAACCCGGTATTCGCGACCATGGTCATGGTCGGGATCACCGTGCTCGGCCTTTTCGCCTACAACCGGTTGCGCGTCGAGCAGATGCCGGACGTGTCGCTGCCGTTCGTGCTGGTGCTGACGAGCTATCCGGGCGCGTCGCCGGAGATCGTCGAGACTGACGTGACCAAGCCGCTCGAATACGCGATCAACACGGTGTCCGGCGCCAGTCTCATCCGTTCCAATTCGCGCGAGGGGCAAAGTCAGGTCTTTGCCGAGTTCCGCATGGCGACGGACATGACCAAGGCCATGCAGGACGTGCGCGACAAGATCTCGCAGGTCCGGCCGGGTTTTCCGCGTGACGTCAAGGAGCCGCTGGTACTGCGCGCCGACCAGGAAAACACGCAGCCGGTGGTTTCGCTGGCCGTGATGTCGCCGACGATGGACCTGCGCGACCTCACGTCGCTGACCGACCAGACGATCGTCAAGGGCCTCGAAAATGTGCCGGGCGTGGCGCGCATCGACGTCAAGGGCCGTATCTCGCGGCAGATCCTGGTCCAGATCAAGCCGACCGCCTTGACGGCCTTGGGCATCGGCGTCGACCAGGTGGCCGACGCGATTCGCATCGCGAACCAGGACATCCCGGCCGGCCGCATCACGCGTGGACAGAACGATTCGATTGTCCGGGTCGAAGGCAAGATCAAGGACCCGGCGCAGTTCGGCCGGATCATCGTCGCGCAGCAGGGCAACGCTCCGGTGTATCTGGCCCAGGTCGCGGACGTGATCGACGGCGAAAAGGAGCCGGACTCCCTGGCCCGCATCAATGGTCGCGCATCCATCACGCTCGACCTCCAGAAGGCGCAGGACGCCAACATCGTCGAAACCGGCAGAGGCGTGAACGAAGCTGTCGCCGCCCTCAAGGCGCGCTTGCCGGCGGACGTCGAATTGCGCATCGTCAACTCCGCGGCGGACTCGGCGGAAAAGAGCGTCAACCGGGTCAAGATGACGATTCTCGAAGGCGCGCTGCTGACCGTGCTGATCGTGTTCCTGTTCCTGCACAGCTGGCGCAGCACGATCATCACCGGATTGACGCTGCCCATCGCGGTGATTGCGACATTCATCGCGCTCTACGCATTTGGCTTCACGCTCAACTTCATGACGCTGATGGCGCTGTCGCTTTGCATCGGCCTGCTCATCGACGACGCCATCGTGGTCCGCGAGAACATCGTGCGCCATTTGGGCATGGGCAAGGACCACCCCACCGCCGCGCGCGAAGGTACGGACGAGATCGGTCTTGCCGTGATGGCGACCACGTTCGCGATCGTCGCAGTATTCGTTCCCGTTGCGTTCATGAGCGGCGTCGTCGGCAAGTTCTTTTTCCAGTTCGGCCTCACGGTTTGCGTGGCGGTACTGGTGTCGCTGTTCGTGTCGTTCACGCTCGATCCAATGCTCTCGTCGGTGTGGCACGACCCGCCGGGCTCGCGCTTCAGACGCGTGCCGTGGCTGGGCCGGTTCATGGACAGGGTCGAACGGGGCATCGAATGGGTGCACCGGTTCTACGGGTCGATCCTCGAGTGGGCGCTGACGCATCGCAAGAGCGTGATTGCGCTCGCGCTGGTCTCGTTCTTCGGCAGCTTTCTGGTGCTGCCGCTGGTCGGCACCGAATTCATTCCCGATACCGACGAGGGATTCATTTCGCTGCGGCTCAACACGCCGGTGGGCTCCAGTCTCGAATACACCGACAGCAAGGTGCGTCAGGTCGAAGAGACATTGAAAAGCGTACCCGAGGTCCTGCTGGCCATGACCACGGTCGGGACCGAAGAAGGCCGCAACTATGGCCGCATCAACCTTAAACTCACCGACCGCACGAACCGCGCGCGTTCACAGAAAGAGATCGAAAAGGCGATCCGCGCCGCGTTGAAGCCGGTACCCGGCATCGAAGGGGCGTTCGGATTCGACCGGGCGGTCTGGGTCAATCTGCTGGGTCCCGACCCCGGGACGCTCACGGTATTGATCAATGAGTTCGCGCAAAAAGTCGGCAAGGTCACGGGGATCGCCGACATGGAAACATCGGAGAAGGCGGCGGCTCCCGCGCTGTCGATCCGGCTCAACAACGATGCGGCGGCGGATCTCGGGGTCAACGTGCAGCAGGTCGGCGCGATGGTGCGGCCGCTTCTGGCCGGCTACACGGTGAGCTATTGGTTAGCACCCGATGGCAACAATTACGAGGTCAACGTGCAGTTGCCGAAGGACAGCCGCCGACTTTCCGCGGACCTGGGCAACATGTACATCGCAACGGGCAAACGCGGGCCGGACGGCGAAACCCGGATGGTGCCGTTGCGGCAGGTCGCGGAGATCATCGAGACGACTTCTCCGCAGATCATCAAGCGGCAGGAGCTGCAGCGGCGCGTCGCGCTCTACGCCAATGCGGAAGGGCGGCCCTCCGGCGACGTCAACTCCGATGTGCAGAAGATCATCAAGGACACGGTGCTGCCGCCCGGCTACCGTTTCGACGTCGGCGGGCAGGCGAAGGAAATGCAGGAATCGTTCACGGCCCTGGTGGCCGCCGCCGGGCTGGCAGTGATCTTCATCTACCTGATCCTGGCGTCGCAGTTCGCGAGCTTCACGCAGCCCATCGCGATCATGATGTCGTTGCCGTTCACGCTGATCGGCGTTTTCCTTGCGTTGCTGGTGACGGGCACAACACTCAATCTGTTCTCGATGATCGGCTTCGTCATGTTGATGGGGCTCGTGACCAAGAACGCGATTCTTCTGGTCGACTTCGCCAATCGCGCGCGCCGTGCCGGCGCGAGCCTGCACGATTCGCTGCTGCGGGCCGGCCAGGTGCGATTGCGCCCGATCCTGATGACCACCGCTGCGATGATCGGCGGGATGACGCCGCTGGCGCTGGGAATAGGCGAGGGCGGCGAGATTCAGGCGCCGATGGGCCGCGCGATCATCGGTGGCGTCATCACCTCGACGTTGCTCACGCTGGTCGTGGTTCCGGTCATGTACACCTATCTCGATCGCCTGACCGAATGGCGGAAGGCAAGAAAGGCTGCGAGGGCCGCCAAACTGGTCGTCGCAGATGCGGAATTTCCTTTGCCCGGTTCGATGGCGGAGTGAAGGGGAGCCGATTTCGGACTGGAAATCGCGCCGGTTTGCCGTGAGACAATGCGCAAATGGACTACGAACAAGCACGATTCAACATGGTCGAGCAGCAGGTCCGGACATGGGATGTGCTGGACCAGGAAATCCTGGACCTCCTGTTTGCGGTGAAGCGCGAGGAGTTCGTCCCGGCTGCCTACCGGACGCTTGCCTTTGCCGACCTGGAATTGCCGCTTTCGAACGGGCAGCGCATGTGGGCGCCCAAGGTCGAGGCGCGCGTTCTGCAGGCGTTGGCGCTGAAGCGCAGGGAGTCCGTGCTCGAAATCGGAACCGGGAGCGGATATTTCGCCGCGTTGCTCGGGCACCGCGCGGGTTTGGTCACCTCGGTCGAGATCGACCCGGGTCTTTCGTCTGAAGCGGCGGCCAGGCTTGCGCGAACCGGCGTCGCCAATGTCCGGTGCGAGGTTGGCGATGGCGCGCATGGATGGGGCAGCGAACAATTCGACGCGATCGTGCTCACCGGGTCGACGCCGCTCCTCCCCGAGAGTTTTTTCCGGCAACTCAAACCCGGCGGCCGAATATTTGCGATTGTCGGCGACCCTCCGGCGATGACGGCGCGGCTCGTGCACTGGACGGCGCCGGGCTCCCGCGTCACCACCGACCTCTTCGAAACCGTGGTCGCGCCGCTGGTCAACGCCGCTACGCCAGCGCGGTTCAAGTTTTGATCACTGAGTTGATCCCTCAAATCGCGCCGGCAGACCTGGCTTCGTGGCGCGCGGACGCAGCACGCCCGGCGCCGCTGTTGGTCGACGTGCGCGAACCCTGGGAGTTCGAGCGCTGCCGCATCGAGGGATCGTTGCCGGTTCCGCTCGCGCAGTTGCCCGCGAGGCGCGCCGAGCTGCCGGCCGACCGCGAGCTGGTCCTGGTATGCCACCACGGCAGCCGCAGCCAGCAGGCGGCGATGTGGCTCGCGCAATGCGGTTTCACCAAGGTGCACAACCTGCGCGGCGGCGTCGAAGCATGGGCGCTCGAGGTCGACCCTGCGATGCCGCGCTACTGATGTCCCGGATTTGTACACTGAGTTCGAAACCGAGTTCGACCCGAATTTGAAAAAATCGATTGCGCGACGCTTTCGCGCTTTGACGGATCTGGATTGCCAAATGAATTTACTGCGTTTACTTGACCGCCGCCTGGCCCTGCTGCCGCTGGCAATATTCGCGACCTTCGCTTCCGGCGGCGCCACGGGCGAAGACCTGTTGCAGATTTATCGCGAGGCGCAGAAGAGCGACCCGCAACTCGCCGCCGCGCGCGCCGGCTGGGAAGCCACGCAGGAAAAGGTGCCGCAGGCGCGGGCGGGTCTGCTGCCGAGCGTTTCGGCGTCCGGTGCCGCCAACGTCAACAATTTCGATTTCCACGCCCAGACCGATCCGAACACCGACTTCAACCGCAACTATTACCAGTACAACCTGACGGTCTCGGCGTCACAGCCACTGTATCGCTATCAGAATGTGGTGCTCTACGACCAGGCCAGGCAGCAGGTCACGCAGTCGGACTACACGCTGGTCATCGCGCAGCAGGACCTCATCATCCGGACCGCGGTCGCCTATTTCGATGTGCTGCTGGCGGAATTCAACGTCGAGTTGGCCGCACAACAAAAGCTGGCGGTGGCCGAACAACTGGCCCAGGCCAAACGTAACTTCGAAGTGGGCACCTCCACGATCACCGACACCAACGAGGCCCAGGCGAAATACGATTCGATCATCGCCACCGAAATCCAGGCGCTGAATGACCTCGATCGCCGGCGCACGGCGCTGCGCGCGATCATCGGCCGCTTTCCGAACAACTTGAAGCGCGTCGGCCGCGGTTTCGATCCCGAACCGCCGAGCCCGAACGCGCTTGACTATTGGGTGGACAACGCCGCGACCGGTAACATGAACTTTCGCTTCCAGCAGGCGAATTTTGAAATCGCCACGCTCGAAGTCGAGCGCGCCAAGGCCGGCCACTACCCGACGCTGGACCTGGTCGCGAGCTACGGCGGACAGGCCGGCAACGGCGGCGTAAGTACCGGTGTCAGGAGCAACTCGCTGCAGGGACTGATCGGCGTCCAGTTGAACATTCCGATCTACACCGGTGGTTTCGTCAATTCACGCGTGCGCGAATCGATCTCGCTGCAGGACAAGGCGCGGCAGGACCTGGAAACTGCGCGGCGCAGCGCCATCACCAACGCGCAGGACGGCTTTTCGGGCGTCAACAGCGCGGTCGCATCGGTAAAGGCAAATGCACAGGCCGTGCAATCGGCCGAGGTCGCGCTGCAGTCGAACAAACTCGGCCAGGAGGTGGGCATCCGCACCAACCTCGACGTGCTGAATGTCCAGCAGAACGTATTCTCCGCAAGGCGCGATCTCGCCAATGCCTACTTCACCTACCTGCTCGCCGTGCTTCGCCTGAAGGCTGCGGTTGGCACGCTGGATGAGCAGGACCTGGCTGACCTCAATCGCCGGCTGAACGGGTAACGGGCAGCCGAGGCGCGAGCCACGTCCACAGCCGATCGGCGGCGCCACGATGCGTGGCGTGGAAGGCCAGCGCGGCGTCGCGCATCTGTTTCCGGCGCGCGGGATCGGCGAGCAGCCCGCCCACTTCCGTCAGCAGCGCGTCTGCGTCGGCGACGCGCAGCGCGGCCCCTGCCGCGACCGCATTGTCCGTCGCTTCCCTGAAATTGAACGTGTGCAGCCCGACGATCGTCGGCGTGCCCACGGCGATCGGCTCGATCAGGTTGTGCCCGCCGAGCGGCAGCAGGCTTCCGCCGACGAAGGCGACGTCGGCCGCCGCGTAGTATCCGGGCAACTCGCCGAGCGAATCGCCCAGCACCACGTTGACGTCCGCCGTCACAGCGCAGTTGGCGCTGCGCAGGACGAATGGCAGGCCGCGTGCGCGCAGGAGTCCGGCCACCACGGCGAAGCGTTGCGGATGGCGGGGCACGATGACCGTCAATGTACCGTCTGGAAGTCGGCCGCGCGCGAGTGCGTCGAGCAGCAATGCTTCCTCGCCGTCGCGCGTGCAGGCGGCGATCCATACCGGGCGCGAATCGCCGAACCGGAGGCGCAGCTCGCGCCCGAGCGATTCGGATTCCGCGGGCGGCGCGACATCGAATTTGAGGTTGCCGGTGACTGTGATGTCGCGTGCACCCACGCCGGCCAGGCGCGCGGCATCGCCGGCGGTCTGCGCAGCCACGCCAGCAAGTGAGGCGAACATCGGCCGCGTCAACGCTGAAAAATTCGCATAGCCGGCGGCTGATTTTTCGGACAACCGGGCATTGATGAGGTAGAGCGGAATGTCGGCGCGACGACAGGCTGCAGCGAGATTGGGCCAGACCTCCGTTTCCATCAACAGGCCGATGCGCGGACGAAAGCGCGCGAGAAACGCGTCGATCGCGAAGGGCACGTCGTAAGGCAGCCAGGCCTGCTGCACGGAATCTCCATAGAGCGCATGCCCGGCCTCGCGCCCGGTCGCGGTCATGTGCGTGAGCAGGATCGTGGCGGCAGGCGCAGCGCGCGCAACGCGCTCGAGCAAAGGTGCGGCCGCGCGCGTTTCCCCCAGCGATACCGCGTGGATCCAGATCACGTCGCCGCCCGGGACGGGGGCGTCGCTCGAGTAACGGCCGAAGCGCTCGCCGATGCGCACGCGATAGCCGGGCTCGCGCCGCCCGCGCCACCACAACTTGAGCGGCACCAGCGGCAGCACCAGGCACCACAGCATCGTGTAAAGGACGCGTGCCATCAGCAGCGCGGGGCTTGCCGCAACAATTGCGCGCAGACGTCGACGATTTCGGCCAGCGGCGGAACGAGGCCGTTGCCGCCGGCATCGCGCGCGTGGGGGCCCGCACATGCGACCCCGGCTAGGCGCGGATCGGTGGCGGTGAAAATTGCCACGGTCGAGGTGCCGAGTGCTGCCGCAAGGTGGGTCAAACCGGTATCCACCCCAACCACGATTTCGGCGTGCCGCGCGAGCGTGGCCAGTTCTGGCAACGATTGCCGTGGCGGAATCACCGCGCCTTCGGAACCGTCGGCGATGCGCCGGCTGCGCGCTTCCTCCGCGGCATTTCCCCACGGCAACAGCGTGACGAATCCCGCGCGCGCGAAATGCGTGACCAGCGCGCGCCATTGGTCCTCCGGCCACTGTTTATCGGTGCGGCTCGTCGCATGGAACGCGAGCGCATACGGTCCGGCCGGCGTGGCGGAGTTGGTCGGAGGCGGCTCGAAGCGCCAGCGCGGCGGACCGTCAACCGAATAGCCCAGGGCGGCCGCCGCGACGCCCCGGCAGCGGTCGACGATGTGCAGGTCACGCGACACCGGATGGTGCACATGGTCGACGAGCGTTGCGATCGGTTCGCGAATGTTCGCGCGGTCAAGACCGTGGCGAGTCCCTTGCGCGAACCAGGAGACGACCGCGCCCTTGACCTGTTCCTGCAGATTGAGGATGGCGTCATAGCGTTCCTGGCGCAGCGCATGTCGGAATGCGGCCATGTCGCGCCATGTCGCCTTGGCGAGTGGTGCGTGGCGCCAGCGGCGCAGCGCAAGCGGCACGACACGGCGGATCCGCGGGTCGAGCCGCACCAGGTCGACAAAGGCGTCTTCGGCGACCCAGTCGACGGGGAGGCCGGGCAGGTTGCGCGCCAAATCGGACACGAGGGCCAGCGCATACACGACGTCGCCGAGCGAGCTGGGCCGCACGACGAGTACGCCGCTCATCCTGCCCGCCGCGGAAAAACGCGAAGGCGCGTCGAATGCGACACGCAAACCACGTAAAATCGGCGGGAATCCTTCGCGGCCCTCTTCCGGTGCATGTCCGAACCGCTTCCCCTGTCGCTGGTGATCATTACGCGCGATGCCGCGCACGAACTCGCGGATTGTCTCGCGTCCGTGGCGTTCGCGGCGGAGACGATCGTCGTCGATTCCGGCAGTCGCGATGATACCGCAGCGCTCGCCACGCGCTCCGGGGCGCGAGTGATCGAGCATGCATGGGAAGGCTTCGGCCCGCAAAAGAATTTCGCGGTCGGAGCAGCCAGACACGATTGGGTGTTGTGCCTTGACGCGGACGAGCGGGTCACGCCTGAACTTGCCGCCGCCGTCCGCGCACTGTTCGCAGGCGATGCGCCTTCAGCCAGCGCCGGTGCCGAGCCCGCGGCGGCGGCTTATTCAATCGCGCGCCGCAACCGCTTCCTAGGCCGCTGGCTTGCGCACGGCGAAGGCTACCCGGACTGGAACGTACGCCTGTTCGACCGCAGGCGTGCGCGCTGGTCCGCCGACCTGGTCCACGAAAAAGTCGTCACCGATGGCCCGGTGGTGAGGCTTCGCGGCGACCTGCTGCATGCGTCGGCCGAATCGATCGACGCCTATATTGCCAAGCAGAATCGCTACACGACGGTGCAGGCGACGGCGATGCATGCGCGTGGGGAGCGCGCCAGCATCTTGCAGCTGGTGCTGTCCCCTGTCGCGCGCTTCCTGCGTTATTACGTGCTGCGGCTGGGATTCCTGGATGGCGCCGCGGGATTCGCCCACATCGCGATCGGCGCGTTCGCGAGCTTTCTCAAGTACGCAAAGCTTCGCGCGCTCCAATCTGGCGGGCGGACGCGATGACTTCGCGAGTGCTCGTCACCGGCGTGGCGGGATTCATCGGCATGCCCACGGCGCGGGCGCTCCTCGCGCGAGGCGCGACCGTCGTCGGCGTCGACAACCTTGATCCCTATTACGACGTCGCGTTGAAGGAGGCGAGGCTCGCCACGCTGGCGGACCAGCCGGGCTTCGCGTTCCAGCGGATCGACCTTGCGGATGCTGCCGCCACGGCGAAGCTGTTTCGCGGCGAAGCGTTCACCCACGTCGTGCATCTGGCCGCACAGCCGGGCGTTCGGTACTCGCTGGAAAATCCCGGGGCGTACCTGCGCAACAACATCGATGCGTTCGGCTGCATTCTCGAAGGTTGTCGCCACGCACGTGTCGCGCATCTGGTTTATGCGTCGAGCTCGTCGGTGTATGGCGCCAACCACACGCTGCCGTTTTCCGAGGACCAGCGGGTCGACCATCCGGTCAGCCTTTACGCGGCGACCAAGCGCGCCAATGAATTGATGGCGCACAGCTACGCTCATCTGTTCCGGTTGCCGGCAACCGGATTGCGCTTCTTCACCGTCTACGGTCCCTGGGGCCGGCCCGACATGTCGCCGATACTCTTCACCAAGGCCATTCTCGCGGGCGAACCGATCCGCGTGTTCAACCA
>JAYTIR010000190.1:0-13615 GCA_043731765.1 Burkholderiales bacterium | reverse complement strand
TCTGCCCCCGACAACGCGCAGTTCTTCAGACTCATTTCCGCATGGGTGGGCAGCGGCTTCAACATCGACCTGTCGCCGAAGGCCAACCTCATCGTGCCGTTCTTCAAGACGGTTTCCTATCCGCTGGGCGTCTGGGGTTTCATTGCGCTCACCTTCTGCGTCATCGTCGGCACCAGCAACGCGGTCAACCTGACCGACGGTCTCGACGGCCTCGCGATCATGCCTACGGTCATGGTTGGCGCGGCATTGGGGATATTCGCCTACGTGACCAGTCGCGCGGACTTCTCCGCCTACCTGTTCCTGCCCCACATTCCAGGTGCCGGTGAACTCACGGTCATCTGCGGCGCGATCGCGGGCGCGGGCCTGGGGTTCCTGTGGTTCAACGCGTATCCGGCCGACGTGTTCATGGGAGACGTAGGCGCGTTGGCGCTCGGTGCAGCACTCGGCACCATCGCCGTCATCGTCCGGCAGGAAATCGTGTTGTTCATCATGGGTGGCGTATTCGTTGTCGAGACGCTGTCGGTGATTGTGCAAGTCGCCTCCTTCAAGCTGACCGGCAAGCGGGTGTTCCGGATGGCGCCTCTCCACCACCATTATGAGTTGAAGGGCTGGAAGGAGAATCAGGTGGTGGTCCGTTTCTGGATCATCACGATGCTGCTTGTCCTGTTCGGCCTGTCGACGTTGAAGCTGCGCTAGGATGACTTATACGGATCGCAACGTCGTCGTGCTGGGCCTCGGGGTCACTGGACTGTCGCTCGCGCGATACCTGTCGGGTCACGGCGCCAACGTGCGCGTGGCCGACACGCGGACGGCGCCGCCGCTCGTCACGGAACTCGCTTTGCTGCGGCCCGCGGTTTCGCTCATGACCGGTCCGTTCACCGCGGACACGTTTGCCGGCTCGGACCTTATCGCCATCAGTCCGGGCGTCGCGCAAGGACAGCCGGCGATTGTCGCGGCCGCGGCGCGTGGCGTGGAACTGGCCGGAGACATCGAATTTTTCGCGCGCGCGTTGCCCCCGGCGCAGAAGGTCCTGTCGATCACGGGTTCCAACGGCAAGACGACCGTGACGGCGCTGACCGTTGCGTTGTGCCGCGCGGCAGGATTGACGACCGTGGTCGCCGGCAATATCGGCGAAGCGGTGCTCGACGTTCTCGCCCCTTTCGAGGCGGGCCAACCGTGGCCCGACGTGTTCGTGCTGGAGCTGTCCAGTTTTCAGCTGGAGACAACGAAGTCGCTGACCCCCGTCGCGGCGGCCGTGCTCAACGTGACCGACAACCACCTGGATCGCTATGCGGGGATGGACGAATACGCCGCAGCCAAGGCACGCATTTTCGCAGGCGGCGGCGTGCAGGTGGTGAATCGCGACGATCCGCGTTCGCTGGCGATGCGCGTCGGCGGGCGCACGATCGAAAGTTTCGGTGCGAGCGTTCCCGCGGCTGAAGGCGAGTGGGGCCTCGTCGACTTTCATGGCGCGACGTGGCTCGCCCGCGGCGGCGAATTGCTGCTCCCGGCGGACTCGCTCGCCCTGCTCGGGCGACACAACGCGTTGAATGCGCTCGCCGCGATGGCGCTGGTTTCCACGATCGCACGCATCGATCGTCGCGTGCTCGTTGCCTTGCGCTCGTTTCGCGGCCTGCCCCATCGCATGGAACGGGTCGCGGAAAGCCGGGGCGTCCTGTTCATCAACGATTCCAAGGCGACGACCGTCGTGGCGACGCAGGCCGCGCTCGACGGCATCGGGCGGCCCGCGGTGTTGATCTGCGGCGGCGACGGCAAGGGGCAGGACTTTCGTCCGCTCAAATCGGCGGTCGATGCGGATTGTCGTGCCGTGCTGCTGATCGGTCGCGATGCGCCGTTGCTCGCACACGCGCTGGCTGGATCGCGCGCAGCCGTAGAAACCGTGGGCACGCTGGAAGCGGCCGTCGAGCGAGCCGCTGCTCTTGCGCAGCCGGGCGATGCAGTGCTGCTGTCGCCGGCGTGCGCGAGCCTCGACCAGTTCCGCAGTTACATCGAGCGGGGCGAGCGCTTCGCTGCATTGGTGACGGCAAGGGAGCCAGCGCATGCGTAAACGCGTGACGCTCGTGGCATCGTTCCGGCAGGCGGCGACCGCGCCTTTCGGTGGCAGCGCCGCGCCACGCGACGCGCGCGCGATGCTCGCCTACGACGCGTCGCTGGCCTGGACCGCACTGCTGTTGCTCGCGTTCGGCCTCGTGATGGTCTATTCGGCGTCGATCGCGATGTCCGAGGCCGCGGCACATACCGGCAACCGCGCATGGTATTTCCTCATGCGGCACGGCATTTTTCTCGCGGTCGGACTGGGCGCTGCCGCCGTTGCGTTCCAGTTGCCGATGAAAGCGTGGCAACGCCTGGCGCCCTGGCTCTTCATCGCAGGGGGTGTGTTGCTCGTGCTGGTGCTGATCCCCGGCATCGGCAAATCGGTCAATGGTTCGCGCCGCTGGTTGTCACTCTTCGTGGTTAACGTACAGCCATCGGAATTCATGAAACTGGCCGTCGTACTTTATGCGGCCAGCTACGCCGTGCGGCGCGCCACTTTTCTCACCGCCGAACAGCCGTTGAAGCGGACGTTGATCCGCGGCTTTCTGCCTCTGTTCGCGGTCATGGTGGGCGTCGGAGGATTGCTGCTGATGGAGCCGGACTTCGGCGCGTTCGTCGTGATCGTGGCCATTGCCTTCGGCATCCTGTTTCTGGGCGGCCTCGACTGGCGCCTGTTCCTGGGACTCGCGCTGCTGCTTCCGGTAGCACTTGGCGCGATTCTCGTTGCCGCGCCCTATCGTTTGCAGCGCCTGACCGCGTTTCTCGACCCGTGGTCCGATCCGCTCGGGAAGGGTTATCAGTTGTCGCATTCGCTGATCGCATTCGGCCGCGGCGAATGGTTCGGTGTCGGACTCGGGTCCTCGGTCGAGAAACTGCTTTTTCTGCCCGAAGCCCACACCGACTTCCTGCTCGCGGTCGTGGCCGAGGAGTTGGGATTCGCGGGCGTTGCGCTCGTCATCGCGCTTTTCACGTGGCTGCTCTATCGCGCGTATGCGATCGGCCGGCAGGCGGCGCGTCTCGAGCGATCGTTCGCAGCGCTGGTCGCGCAGGGCATCGGCGTCTGGATCGGCATCCAGGCCTTCATCAACATCGGCGTGAACGTAGGCGTGCTGCCGACCAAGGGCCTGACCTTGCCACTGCTGTCGTTCGGAGGCAGCGGCATCGTCGCCAATTGCGTCGCGCTCGCGATCCTGATGCGGATCGACTTCGAGAATCGTCGTCTTCTCCGCGGTTTTGCATTGTGACGATGACAGTGATGATCACTACTGGTGGAACGGGCGGACATGTGTTTCCCGGCCTTGCAGTCGCGGCCAAACTCGCCGCGCGCGGTGCGGGCGTGTTCTGGCTGGGCACGCGCGAAGGCATCGAATCGAAACTCGTTCCACAGCATGGCGTCGACTTCGAGGGCGTCTCGTTTCGCGGCGTGCGCGGCAAGGGATTGCGAACCTTGGTGTTCGGTCCAATTGCGCTGCTCGGTGCATGCCTCGACGCGCGCAAAATCATCCGCCGCCGGACACCCGACGTCGTGCTCGGGCTCGGCGGCTTCGCGTCGTTTCCGGGCGGGCTCATGGGCACCGCGGCGGGCAAGCCTTTGGTGTTGCACGACGCGAATGCGGTGGCGGGACTGGCGACGCGCGTGCTCGCGTACGGCGCGGATCGGATCCTGCTCGGATTCCCCCAGGCGCTCAAGGGCGCGCACGCGAAACGCGTCGAGTGGGTGGGCAATCCGTTGCGCGATTCAATCTGCACGCTGACAGCACCCGGCGAGCGCTTTGCCGGGCGCAGCGGCCCCATGCGCTTGCTGGTCGTTGGCGGCAGCCTGGGTGCGAAAGGGTTGAACGACCTTGTGCCCGCAGCCGTTGCGCAACTCGCGCCGGCGGAGCGGCCGCTGGTTGTCCACCAGGCCGGTGAGCGACACATCGCGGAGCTGCGCGAGGCGTACGCACGTCACCATGTCGAAGGCGAGTGCGTCGCGTTCATCGACGACATGGCGGCGCGGTATGCGTGGACCGATTTCGTGATCTGCCGTGGCGGCGGGTTGACCGTGGCCGAATTGGCGGCGGTGGGCATGGGTGCGATCGTCGTGCCGCTGCCAGGCGCGATTGCCGACGAGCAGAGTGCGAACGCGCAGTTTTTAGTCGACGCCGGCGCCGCGTGGAAAGAGCCGCAGGATCAACTCACCGCGGAACGGCTCGCCGGTATTCTGCGGCTGCTGGACCGGCCGCGCGCGCGCGCGATGGCGGAGGCGGCGCACGCGCTTGGCAAACGCGATGCGGCCGAGCGCGTCGCGGCGGTCTGCGTGGAGCTCGCGGCCCGATGAAGCACAAGGTCAAATGCGTCCACTTTGTCGGCATCGGCGGCGCCGGCATGAGCGGCATTGCCGAAGTCCTCGTCACCCAGGACTATCAAGTCACCGGGTCGGACCTGGCCGAGAGCGCGGTCACCAGGCGGCTGACGCGGCTCGGTGCGTCGATCGCGATCGGCCACGCCGCGGCAAACGTCGCCAATGCCGATGTGGTGGTCGTGTCGACTGCGGTTGCGGCAGACAATCCGGAGGTCGTCGCGGCGCGCGAACGCGGCGTGCCGGTGGTGCCGCGCGCACTCATGCTCGCCGAATTGATGCGCCTGAAGCAGGGGATCGCGGTCGCAGGCACGCACGGCAAGACCACGACCACGAGCCTCATCGCTTCGATCCTCGCGGAGGGTGGACTCGACCCCACATTCGTGATCGGCGGCCGGCTCCTGTCCGCGGATGCGAATGCCCGACTCGGCAAAGGTGAGTTTCTGGTTGCCGAGGCCGACGAGTCCGATGCCTCGTTCCTTTATCTGTCGCCGGTCCTGGCCGTCATCACGAACATCGATGCCGACCACATGGAAACCTACGAGCACGATTTCTCGAAACTCAAACGTGCGTTCGTCGACTTCCTGCAGCGCCTGCCGTTCTACGGTGTCGCGGTCGTGTGCATCGACGATGCCAATGTGCGCGAGATCCTGCCGGAGGTCACCAAGCCTCGGGTGACCTACGGCCTCGCCGACGATGCAGACCTGCAGGCCACCGCGGTGGTCAACCTGGGTGGCCGCATGCGCTTTGTCGCGCGGGCGAAGGGACATCAGGATCTGGCCATCGAACTCGCCCTGGCGGGCTTGCACAACGTCCAGAACGCGCTGGCGGCGATCGCAGTGGGCCGCGAGACCGGCGTCGCCGACGCGGCGATTGCGACGGCCCTCGCGGATTTCAAGGGTGTAGGCCGGAGATTTCAGCGCTACGGCGAAGTGCGGATCGACAGTGGAGGTGCGTACACGCTCATTGACGATTATGGTCATCACCCGGTCGAGATGGAGGCCACGCTGGCCGCCGTGCGCGCCAGTTTTCCGGGCCGCCGTGTGGTGCTCGCGTTCCAGCCGCACCGCTACACGCGCACGCGCGACCTGTTCGAGGATTTCGTGCGCGTGCTGTCGACTGCCGACGCCGTCGTGTTGGCCGAAGTCTATCCCGCAGGCGAGGCGCCGATCGTCGCGGCCGATGGTCGCGCATTGACCCGGGCGTTGCGCGTGGCTGGAAAGGTCGAGCCGGTCTTCGTCGAGGACATCGCGGACATGCCGGCAACGCTGCGTGGGATCGCCCGGGATGGTGACGTCGTGCTGACGATGGGCGCGGGGTCGATCGGCAGCACGCCGCAGCAGCTGGTGACGGCATGATGATGGCCGAGCCCCTCCACTTCACCGGCCTGCGCGGAAGTCTCACGCACGATGCGCCGCTCGCGAAGCATACGAGCTGGCGCGCGGGAGGCGCGGCCGACACGCTTTACGTGCCCGCCGACCGCGACGATCTCGCGCGGTTCGTCGCGCAATTGCCCGCGAACGAGCCGCTGTTGGCCATCGGCCTCGGCAGCAACACGCTGGTGCGCGATGGCGGCGTCCGCGGCACGGTCGTCGTGATGCACAACCCCGGCGCGGCGCTGGCGGTCGCGGACGGCCTCATCTACGCGGATGCCGGCCTCGCTTGCCCGAAGCTTGCGCGTTTCGCCGCCAACCACGGTTGCGCCGACGCGGAATTCTTAGCCGGCATCCCGGGCACCGTGGGTGGCGCGCTGGCGATGAATGCAGGCTGTTACGGCGGCGAAACGTGGCGCTACGTAATCCGTGTTGAAGTGCTTCGCCGCGACGGGACGTTCGATGTGCGCACGCCTTCCGACTACACCATCGGTTATCGCAGCGTTAGGAGAGCCCCCACGCTTGCGGCCAAGAAAAATGAGGCCGCTGCGCTGCCCCCCTCGGCAGACTGCAGTCCCGCGCCTTGGGACGGCCCGGCGGCGCTCACGGGGGAGATATTCACGGCCGGTTGGTTCCGCTTTCCGGAAGGTGATGTCGATGCGGCACGGAATCGGATCAGGAAACTTCTGGCGCGGCGGATCCTGACGCAGCCGTTGGGCCAGCCCAACGCCGGAAGCGTGTTCCGCAATCCGCCGCGCGACCATGCCGCGCGACTGATCGAGGCGTGCGGCCTCAAGGGTCACGCCATCGGCGGTGCACACGTGTCGGAGAAGCACGCCAACTTCATCGTGAATCCGCGCGGACAGGCGAAAGCCACGGACATCGAGGCGCTGATCACGCTCGTGCGCGATACCGTGCGCGCGAAGACGGGCGTGGAACTGGAACAGGAAGTTCGCATCGTCGGAGAACGTCAGCGATGATGGACTTCGGCAAAGTCGCGGTGCTATTGGGCGGTCCCTCCGCGGAGCGGGAGGTGTCGCTCATGTCGGGCAATGGCGTCCTGGCGGCGTTGCGCGAGAAGGGCGTGGACGCGCATCCCTTCGACCCGGCCGAGCGCAATTTGTTCGAATTGAAGCGCGACGGTTTCGCGCGCGTGTTCATCGCGTTGCACGGACGCTTTGGCGAGGACGGCACGGTGCAGGGCGCGCTGGAAACTTTGCAGATTCCGTACACCGGCAGCGGCGTAATGGCGTCTGCGCTGGCCCTGGACAAGTGGCGCACCAAGCTGGTCTGGCTCGCCAGCGGCATTCCGACTCCGAAATATCGCGTCGTCGATGCGCGCACGGACTGGATGCGCGTCGTCGCGGAACTGGGACTGCCGCTGATCGTGAAGCCGGCGCGCGAAGGGTCCACGCTTGGCATCACCAAGGTCGCGAAAATCGACCGTGACGAGATGTCGGTCGCCTTTGCTGCAGCGGCGAAACACGACAACCTTGTGCTGGTCGAGGAATTCGTCGCGGGCGCCGAACTCACGGCATCGATCGTGAACGGGCGCGCGCTGCCGCTGATAAGGATCGAGGCGCCGCAGGGCAACTACGATTATCACGCCAAATATTTCTCGGACGACACGAAGTACTTCTGCCCGGCCGGGCTGCCTGATGCCAAGGAGCAGGAAATCCGGGCCATGTCGATGAAGGCGTTCGACATCGTCGGATGCAGCGGCTGGGGCCGCCTCGATCTCATCCTGCGCGCCGATGCGACCTTTTCCTTCCTCGAAGTCAACACGTCGCCCGGCATGACGCCCCACAGCCTGGTGCCGATGGCGGCGAAACAGACGGGGATGTCGTTTCCCGACCTGTGCGTGGAAATTCTGCGAGGCGCCCATGTGGGATGACGCGAAGCAGATGAATGCGATCGCGGCCACGCTGTGCGTGCTCGTCGCGGCGGCCCTGCTGTGGGCGGGCACCGCGTGGGTTGTCCGCCAGCCCGTGTTCGCGCTGCGCGAAATCGTCGTGACCAAGCACCTTGAACGCGCGAGTGCCGCGCACCTCGAGGCGGTCGTTCGCGAGGAACTTACGGGCACGTTCTTCACGATGGATTTGAATCGGTCGCGGCGGGCGCTCGCGCAGGTTCCATGGGTACGCAATGTCGCGCTGCGCCGGCAGTGGCCGCATCGCCTCGAAGTCGAGGTGGAGGAGCACTCGCCGTTCGCGCGCTGGAACGATGCGTCCCTCGTGAACTCGCGCGGCGAAGTGTTCAACGCCGACTGGAAGGACGATTTGCCGCAGTTCGAAGGGCACGAGGGCCGGGCTGCCGAAATGACGGCTCAGTACCGCGCGTGGTCCGTGCGATTGGAATCGCTCGCCCTGGTCATACGGACATTGCGCCTGTCACCACGGGGCAGCTGGCAATTACATGTGGCTGGAGCGCAAGGGACCCTGACCATTGAACTCGGACGCGACGAACCGGATGCGCGCCTCGCCCGATTCGTGGCGGCGCAGCCGAGGACGCTGGGTGCGCTCGCGCGCGCCGGGACGCGCGTGGACTACGTCGATCTGCGGTACCGGAATGGCTTCGCTGCCCGCGTGCCGCAATTCCGCGAAAAAACGGGCAAGCCGGCCGCCTGAGAAAGGCCAAGGGACAACGCATGGTGAAGGACAGCAAGAATCTGGTGGTGGGCCTCGACATCGGCACGTCGAAGATCGTGGCGATCGTCGCCGAGGTCACGCCGGAGGGCGAGCTCAACGTGATCGGCATGGGCACGCAACCGTCGCGCGGATTGAAGAAGGGCGTCGTGGTCAACATCGAGGCGACGATGGCGTCGATCCAGCGCGTGCTCGAGGAAGCCGAACTGATGGCCGACTGCCAGATCAAGGCGGTCTACACAGGCATCGCGGGCAGCCACATCCGCTGCTACACGTCGCACGGGATGGTCGCGATCAAGGAAAAGGAAGTCACGCAGGCGGACATCGACCGGGTCGTGGAAACCGCGAAAGCCATTCCGATCCCCAACGACCAGCAGATCCTGCACATCGTGTCGCAGGGCTTCACGATCGACGGGCAGGAAGACGTGCGCGAGCCACTGGGCATGAGCGGCGTGCGCCTCGAAGTCGACGTGCACATCGTCACCGGCGCGGTGTCTGCCGTCGAGAACGTCACCAAGTGCATTCGCCGCTGCGGGCTCGAAGTGCTCGACGTGGTGCTGCAGCCGCTCGCCTCCGCGCGGGCAGTACTGTCCGAGGACGAGAAGGAACTGGGCGTTTGCCTGATCGACATCGGCGGGGGCACGTCGGACATCGCCGTCTATGCCGGTGGCGCGATCCGCCACACGGCGGTCATTCCGATCGCGGGCGATCAGGTGACCAACGACATCGCGATGACGCTGCGCACGCCGACCAAGGAAGCAGAGGAACTGAAGGTCCGGTACGGCTGCGCGTTGCGGCAGTTGGCCGACGCGAACGACATCATCGAGGTGCCCGGCGTGGGCGAGCGCGGCCCGCGCAAATTGTCGCGCCCGATGCTGGCCGAGGTCATCGAACCCCGCATCGAGGAGCTTTTCCAGTTCGTGCAATCGGAAGTGCGCCGCAGCGGCTTCGAGGAAATGATCTCATCCGGCGTCGTGATCACCGGCGGGTCGGCGCAGTTGCAGGGGATCACCGAGTTGGGCGAGGAGGTCTTCCACATGCCGGTGCGTGTCGGAACGCCGCTGTACATGGGCGGACTCGCTGACGTCGTGAAGAGCCCGCGCTACGCGACCGCGGTCGGGTTGCTGCTGGAGGGGCGTGACCAATTTCTGCGCGGCGAAGTGGCGCGCGCGCAGGTCGCCGGATTGGGCGGGGTCGCCGAACGAATGAAGCTCTGGTTCAAGGCCAATTTTTGACGGACCAAAGTGAAAACCTACTTTGGTCCGATGAGAGATTCCCTTGAATCCCTGGCAAAGCCAGTTGATTCAAGGCGGAAGGGGCAGGAAGAAAAACAGCGATTGCCATCGCAACGGTTTGCAATTTCATTTGACAGGAGAAAAGGAGCACACCATGTTTGAAATCATCGACCAGTCGCCACAGGAAGGCGCGATCATCAAGGTCATCGGCGTGGGCGGCTGCGGCGGCAACGCCGTCGAACACATGATCGTGCGTGGCCTGACCGGCGTGGAGTTCATCTGCGCGAATACCGACGCGCAGGCGCTGCGACGCTCCACCGCGGCCATACAACTGCAACTCGGGTCCACGCTGACGCGCGGCCTGGGGGCGGGGGCGAAGCCGGAAATCGGCCGCGACGCCGCGATGGAGGACCGCGACCGGATCGCCGAAATGATCACCGGCGCCGACATGCTGTTCATCACTGCGGGCATGGGCGGCGGCACGGGAACGGGCGCGGCACCGGTCATCGCGGATATCGCGAAGAGCCTGGGCATCCTGACCGTTGCCGTCGTGACGCGTCCGTTCCGGTTCGAAGGCAAGCGGCAGAAAGTCGCGCAGGCCGGGATCGACGAACTCCAGAAGAAGGTGGATTCCCTCATCATCATCCCGAACGACAAGCTGATCGACGTTCTGGGCGAGGATGTTGGGCTGCTCACGGCCTACGCCGCGGCCAACGACGTGCTGCACGGTGCCGTGTCCGGCATCGCCGAGGTCATCAGCAATCCAGGTCTCGTAAACGTCGATTTTGCCGACGTGCGCACGGTGATGGGCGAGGTCGGGATGGCGATGATGGGTTCGGCGACGGCGAACGGCGAGGACCGTGGACGCGTCGCGGCCGAGCAGGCGGTCAAGAGCCCGTTGCTCGAGGACGTGAATCTGGCCGGCGCGCGCGGCGTGCTCGTCAACGTCACGGCCTCCGCGGGCCTCAAGATGAAGGAGTACTACGCGGTGATGAACACGATCAAGGAGTTCACCGCGGAGGATGCGATGGTGATCGTGGGCACGGTGATCGACGATGCGATGGGCGACGATCTGCGCGTCACGATGATCGCGACCGGATTGGGCGGCGCGGCGGCGGGCGCGAAACGAGAACCCAGGATGGTGATCAACAACGAAGTCATCGCACGCACGGGCACCGACGGCATCGGCGTGCCGGTGGGTGTGCAGATGGGCGCTCAGTTGGGTGAAACTATCGACTACGAACGGCTCGATGCACCGGCGGTGATCCGGAAGGGTCGCGCGCCGAGCGCGGGTGCCGCGTCGTCTTTCGATTCGTCTGATATCCCGGCGTTCTTGCGGAAGCAGGCGGACTGAACCGTCTGGTTTTGAACGGAGTGGTATAATGTAAAGCTAACCCCTTGAACCGAAGCGCTATTCTCCCCATTTTGGGCCGACCCCACGATGCTGAAGCAACGCACGCTGAAAGCCGCGATCAAGACCACGGGCGTGGGCCTGCACACCGGCGCGCGCGTCGAACTCAACCTGCGTCCCGCGCCCGCGGACACCGGCATCGTATTCAATCGTGCCGATCTGCCGCAGCCGGTCGCCATACCGGCGCTGGCCGCGAATGTCGGCGACACGCGCCTGTCGTCCACGTTGAAGCACGGCGGGACCAGCATTTCAACCGTCGAGCACCTGATGTCGGCGCTGGCGGGTGTCGGCATCGACAACCTGTTCGTGGACGTGTCCGGGCCGGAAATCCCGATCATGGATGGGAGCGCGGGGCCTTTCGTCTTTCTGCTGCAGTCCGCGGGAATCGTCGAACAGGCCGCGAGCAAGCGTTACCTCCGCGTGCTTGAGGCTGTCGAAGTTGCCGACGGCGACAAGTGGGCGCGGTTCGAGCCGTTCAATGGATTCAAACTCGATTTCACGATCGACTTCCCGCATCCGGTGTTTGGTTCCGAGAACCGGCAGGTGGTCGTCGACTTCGCCGAAAATTCCTACGCCAAGGAAGTTTCGCGCGCGCGCACGTTCGGCTTCATGCAGGATGTCGAGGCGATGCGCGCCGCGGGGCTGGGCCTGGGCGGCAGCCTGCAAAACGCCATCGTGCTGGATGAATTCAAGGTGCTGAACAGCGAGGGCCTGCGCTACGACAACGAGTTCGTGCGGCACAAGGTGCTGGACGCAATTGGCGACATCTACATGCTGGGCCATCCGCTGATCGGCCAGTACACGGCCTACAAATCCGGCCACGGGCTGAACAATCTGCTTACGCGCGCCCTTCTTGCGCGCCCCGATGCGTTCGAGGTCGTTACCTTCAACGACGAGGCGACCGTGCCGACGGCATTCCAGGACTGGGCCTTCCAGCCAGCGTGATCGTCGTCCGGTTCCTGCTGTTCTTGGCGCTCGCCACCATCGCCGTTGCGGCGATTCTCTACCTCTTCAAGAAAGACCGCCGATACCTGCGCTTCATTGGTCAGGTCGTCAAATACACGATCTTCCTGCTCGCGGGAGTAATGGTTTTCTATGCCTTCGACCGAATGCTGCTGACCGTTTAGCGTTTCGGTCCATCCATTAGATCCTTCGCGCAAGTCGTTGTATGGCGGTCTTGAGCGGCCCGTCGGCCAGGCTTTCCGCGAGCCGGTGCAATGGTGCCGGATCCGCCCCTTTCCTTTGAATTTTCAAGGATTTCGCTTGGGCTGGCGCGTCGACCCGAACTTGCACGCGCACCCGTATTTCAGTAAAGTTACAGCCTTCCCGCTGAAGCTCCCCAAGAATGTCAGGCAGGCGCTGACGGACCACCGCCGCGACCGTCCCGGTGCTCGTGGCGAGTGTCAGCGTTGCATGGGCGGCATCGGCTACGTGCACTCGATCGGCCAGTGCGCGCGGAAGGAGCCGGCGAACGGCGGCCGTCAGTTCCGCTTCGACCTTCGCCCGCGCGTGCCACGCCGCGATGGTGGCGTCGGCGGCCAGGACCCGGGCCAGGGGCTGCAGGGGTTGCGGTTTGGACATGGTCAGGCAAGTTGGCTGGACAAATAAACGACCGTCGTGCGCATCGCGCGCGACGCAAAGTTGGAGGTTACGCGATTGAACATCATCCTGGTAACGGGCGCCACTGCGCGAGCGCGAACGATCACGCTGGACTGGCGACACTGGGCCATGGGCGGGCTGTCGCTGCTGGCGTTGTTTCTCGTGTTCACGTTCATGTTCAATTTCGTGACGTTGAAATGGGCGGCGGCCGTACAGCATCCGTTGCTCCAGGCCTTCGTCCTGGCCGACCAGCGCGAGGAAGCCGCCCGCGTGCAAGAGCGGGTACAGGGCCACCTGAATGCGATGGCGCTGCGCCTGGGCGAATTGCAGGCGCGGGTGATGCGCCTCGATGGGCTGGGCGAACGTCTGGCGAAGACGGCCGGCCTGAAACCTGCGGAATTGCCGTCGCTGCCCGCAGGCGCAGCCCCGGGACGCGGAGGTGCGGAGTCGTCGCTGCCGTCGCGTAACCTTTCGGTGCAGGAGTTCTCCGAACTGGTGGAAATGCTGGCGCGGCAGGTCGATCAACACTCTGACCAGATGTCCGTGCTGGAGGCGCTGCTCGTGCAGGACTCCGCCAATCGCAAGTTCCTCCCCACGAAATATCCGATCGTCGACGGCTGGTATTCGTCGAACTTCGGTTTTCGCATTGACCCCTTCACCGGCCAGCAATCGATGCATGAAGGCATCGACTTCCCCGCGGAGCGCGGAACGTCCATCGTGGCCGCAGCGAGCGGCAAGGTCGTGTTCGCTGACTGGCATCCCCAGTATGGTAAAATGGTCGAAATCGACCATGGAAACGGACTGGTTTCGCGCTATGCGCACGCGTCCGCGCTGTTGGTCAAGGAAGGCGATCTGGTCGTGGCCGGCCAACGCGTCGCCGCGGTCGGCACCACCGGCCGGTCGACAGGACCGCACCTGCATTTCGAGGTTCGCCTGAACGGCACGCCGCAAAATCC
>JAYTIR010000189.1:0-2325 GCA_043731765.1 Burkholderiales bacterium | reverse complement strand
AAGTTCGTTCCATGCAAGGTAGGCAAGATTGACGTCGGTGATCTCGAGTTCTCCGCGCCTGGACGGCTTCAACTCGCGCGCGACGTCGAGCACGCGATTGTCGTAGAAATAAAGGCCCGTGACGGCATAACGGGATCTCGGCTTGGCGGGCTTTTCCTCGAGGGACAACACGCGCCCGCCAGCGTCGATCTCGGCCACGCCATACCGCTCGGGATCCGCGACCGGATACGCGAATACCGTCGCGCCGGCGGGACGCGCGTGCGCGCTGGCGAGTTGCGTCTGGAGGTCATGGCCATAAAAGATGTTGTCGCCCAGCACGAGCGCGGAATGGTCAGTGCCGACGAATTCGCGGCCGATGATGAACGCCTGCGCGAGACCGTCCGGGGACGGCTGCACGGCGTAGCGGATGTTGAGGCCCCAGCGCGTGCCATCGCCCAACAGTTGGGTGAAGCGCGGCGTATCTTCCGGCGTGGAAATGAGCAGGATGTCGCGGATGCCGGCCAGCATCAGCGTCGACAACGGGTAGTAGATCATCGGCTTGTCGTACACGGGCAGCAGCTGTTTGGAGACGACCTGCGTCACCGGGTACAGCCGCGTGCCGGAACCGCCAGCCAGGATGATGCCTTTGCGTGTCATCGGGTCGGTGTGGTTGCGGCCGCGGTCGGGGCCGCCGCGTAGTTGACGGTAATCCACTTCTGATAGTCCTTGCTGGTCACGCCGTCCAGCCATGTCGCGTTGTCGAGATACCAGGCAACCGTGTGGCGCATGCCGGTCTCGAATGTGTGCGCCGGCGTCCAGCCTGTTTCGCGTACCACCTTGGCGGGGTCGATCGCGTACCGACGGTCGTGACCGGGCCGATCCTTGACGAACATGATCTGGCCAGCGTAGTCGCGGCCGGGTTTCGCTTCGGCCAGCAGCGCGCAAAGCGTGCGGACCACGTCGACGTTGCACATTTCGGCATTGCCTCCGATGTTGTAGGTCTCGCCCGCGCGCCCGCGTTTCATGACCGCACGAACCGCGGCGCAGTGGTCGCCGACGAATAGCCAGTCGCGCACGTTCTTGCCGTCGCCGTAGACCGGCAGCGGCTTGCCCGCCAGCGCGTTCACGATCATCAGCGGAACGAGTTTTTCCGGGAATTGCCGCGGCCCGTAGTTGTTCGAGCAATTCGTGGTCAGCGTCGGCAGGCCGTAAGTATGGTGATACGCGCGCACCAGATGATCGGCCGCGGCCTTTGACGCGGAATAGGGGCTGTTCGGCGCGTAAGGGGTCGTTTCCGAGAAAGGCGCATCCGACGCCGACAGCGAACCGTAGACCTCGTCCGTGGACACGTGCACGAAACGAAATGCCTCGCGCTCGTCCGCAGGAAGCGCGGACCACCATGCGCGCGTCGCTTCGAGCAACCCGAAGGTGCCCACGACGTTGGTTTCGATGAATGCCGCGGGGCCATGGATCGACCGGTCCACGTGCGTTTCAGCCGCAAAATTGACGACCGCCCGCGGCCGGTGCGTTGCCAACAGCGCCGTCACGAGCGCGCCGTCACCGATGTCGCCACGCACGAATTCATGACGGACATCATTGGCGAGCGCCGCGAGATTGCCGAGGTTGCCGGCGTAGGTCAGAAGATCGAGGTTGACCACCGGTTCGCCATTTTCGGCGAGCCAGTCCAGGACGAAGTTGGCGCCGATGAAGCCGGCACCGCCGGTGACGAGGATCATTTCAATTCAAGGTAGTAGGAGGCTGCCCGCGCTTGGTTCGGCCGCGCAGGGAATCCGATATTACCAGTGCGGTCGAGCGGGTAATTGCAACCGAGGGCAAGTGAGCAGCCAACGGCGCGATCCACGGTACGGTCAACGATAATAGGCGCGATACCATTCGACGAACCGCGCCAGGCCCTCGGCCAGCGGCGTGCTCGGCGCAAAGCCGGTCGCGGCGCGCAGCCGGTCGATCGATGCATACGTGACCGGAACATCCCCCGCCTGCATCGGCTGGTAGTCGCGAATCGCTTCGCGTCCCAACAATCGCTCGAGTGTTGCGATGAAGACCTCGAGTTCGACCGCCTCGTGATTGCCGATGTTGTAGATGGCGTGCGGCGCCCCGTCGTCATTTCCACTTCCACCTGCATCGCCGGCATCGTCGGCATCGTCGGCGGACGGCGTTCGTTCCAGCGTACGCGCCACACCTTCCACGATGTCGTCGATGTACGTGTAATCGCGGCGCATCCGGCCATGGTTGAACACGCGGATCGGTTCGCCCGCGAGAATGGCCTTGGTGAAGAGTATCGGCGACATGTCGGGCCGGCCCCAGGGACCGTAGACGGTGAAGAAG
>JAYTIR010000188.1:0-9999 GCA_043731765.1 Burkholderiales bacterium | reverse complement strand
GTCATCGGCGTCTCGCCCGCGTTCATGCGCAACACGAGCTCGCCTTCGAGCAGGTAGAGGAACTCGTCGTTGAGCGTGTGCCAGTGCCGCAGCGCCGATTGCCCGCCGGGATGCAGCGTTTCCACGCTGATGCCGAACTGCGTCAGGCCGAACGGATCGCCCAGGCGCTTCCATTCGCATTGGCCCATCCGTGTTTTGAACGGTTCCGGATAGCCACACCCGGATTCGGCGGGGAGCGACTCTGCGAGGACGGGAGCGGTTTCAGCCATGCGTTTTCTCCTTGCGTTGCACTGTGGTCTCCTCTCAATCGCCTTGCGGTTGAAACAGTTCGATCGGATTGCCGGACGGATCCTCGACCAGGATCTGCCGCCCGCCAGGACCCGTCACAATCTCGTTGCGGAAATGCGCACCCGCGGCCCGCAATGCGTCGATGGTTGCGTCGAGATCTTCCACTTCAAGCACCAGCCGGTTCCATCCGCCCGGGATGGGTTGCGCGCCATCGGGCATGGGCCGTGCCGCCGAGGTGCCCGGCCCGGAAAGCCAAAGCGTGAGATCGCCGCGGCGGACCATCGCGAACGGCGGCCCCCAGCGTTCGACGAGTTCGAAGCCCAGCCGGCCGACGTAGAAGTCGAGCGCGGCGTCGACATCGTTGACGAGATAGCGGACGTTGGCCATGCGAAACCCCCGGATTGCCTCAGAACGAACGACTGGCGCGAATCAGGCCCACGGCGATGCCCTCGATCGCGAACGGTGTCTGCTTTGGATCGACGACAATCGGCGGGAACGCCGGATTTTCCGCCACCAGCGTGATTTCACGCCCGCGGCGTTTCAGACGTTTGACCGTCACTTCCTCGCCCAGCCGCGCGACGACGATCTGCCCGCTGCGCGCCTCGGTGCTCTTGTGCACGACGAGGAGGTCGCCGTCGAGGATGCCGATGTCCTGCATGCTGGTGCCGCGCACGCGCAGCAGGTAGTCGGCGTGCGGCGCGAACAGCGTGGCGTCGATCCGGTACTGCGCCTCGATGTGTTCGGCGGCCAGGATCGGACTGCCCGCAGCCACCCGGCCCACCAGCGGCAAGGTTCCCTGCAGCGGCATGCCGGGGATGTCCTTCAGGCGCAGGCCGCGCGCCGCACCCGGCGTGATTTCCAGCGCGCCCTTTTTGGCCAGCGCCTGCAGATGGTCCTCCGCCGAGCTGGCCGTGGAGAAGCCCAGGCCGGCGGCGATTTCCGCGCGCGTGGGCGGCATGCCCATCGCTTCCATGTGGCCGCGGATCCAGTCGAGGATCTGCTGCTGCCGGGCGGTGAGGCGCGGCGGCACCACCGGCGCGGCGGTGCGCGCGGCACTCAGTTGGGTAAAACTACGGCGGGAGCGAGGGGACATGAGATACCGTACGAATATGCGGTACACGGATTATAAACGGTAGAACGGCAAGGTCAAGGGGGTAGGGTTCGATGGGCCGGACGCAGGACCCAAGCCCGATTTTGACCTGCGGGCAGTGCGCTCCTATAGTGTGCAGGAAGACGGGTCGGATCCGCGGCCTCGAGTCAGGCCCCCTGCGAAAAATGAAACCGCTCGTGATTCTTCTGGTGCTGCCGGTAATCATCGGGATTGCTTCCGAGTTCTACTTTCGCGACGCGAAAAAGGCCTCGTTCGCCGCGGCGCTGGGTTCCGCGCTGGTGGTTTTTCTGGGCGTCATCGTCCTCGACCCCGCGGGAACCTGGAACTGGGTCGCCGCCCTCCTGGTGTTCCCGTTGCCGATGGCCTTCGGCGTGGTCACGGTGCTGTTCTGCTACGGACGCCTGCAAATGCGCAGACGAAACCACGGACGTGGAGCGTGACGCGCCGCGCAACACGACGGCAGGGTGCCTCGACGTCAAACGTCCTCGAAACGGAGCGCCTGATCCTGCGCAGGCTCGCGGTCAACGATGCGCCGTTCATTTTCGAACTGCTGAATGATCCCTCGTGGCTGCGGTTCATCGGCGACAAGGGCGTGAAAACCCTCGAGGATGCCCGCAACTACATTCTCAACGGACCGATGGCCATGTACGAGCGCGTCGGCTTCGGTTTGTACTTGACCGCGCTCAAACGCTGCGGCATCCCGATCGGGCTCTGTGGCCTGATCAAGCGCGATTCCCTCGAGGATGTGGATATCGGGTTCGCCTTTCTCCCGAAATTCCGGGCGCAAGGCTATGCCCATGAAGCAGCCGCGGCGGTGCTGGCGTTCGGGGAAAACACCTTCGGGCTGAAGCGCGTTGTGGCGATAACATCTCCTGACAATGCGAGTTCGGGCCGGCTTCTCGAAAAATTGGGAATGAAACTCACAAAAACGGTTAAGCTCGCCGCTGATGACGAAGAACTCAGGTTGTACGCGGCCGATTTTTGACGCGTAGTTCTCACGATAAGGTCGATGATCCCGTGAACGACGAAAAAATCCAGGTACGGGTAACCGAAAGCGGGCACGTGCTGGACGTCGTCGTCCTGCACAAGCGCGCCGATCGGATTCAGATCGTCCTCGGTGAAGGCGTCCACAGTGTCCGGTGCGATCTGACGCCGACGCGCAATGCGCAGGCCTACGTCGGCAACGCGATGGGGCGAGAAATCGTCTACGAACGACCGCGCGCCACGGTGCAGGCGGACATTGACAGGGTCAACCCGGCGCTGCGCAATTCCGGCCGGCGCTAGGGTCCGACAGCCTTGGACGCCGACGCTACTCGATCACTTCGTTGGCCTGAAGCAGGACCAAATTGGGAATGGTCACGCCCATCGCCTTCGCGGTTCTCTTGTTGATCACCAACTCGAAGTGGGTCGGCTGTTCGATCGGAAGGTCGCCCGGTTTGGCGCCCTTGAGAATCTTGTCGACGTAGTCGGCGGCACGCTGGTGCAGCGTGCGCAGGTTGGCACCGTAGGACATGAGGCCGCCCACTTCGACAAAATACCGGTCATCGAAAAGTGCGGGAATCTTCAATTTCGCCGCCCGTTCCGTAATCACGCGCGCCTCGCTGTTGAGCAGCGGATCGCCGGCATTGAGCAGCGATTGCGTGCCATCCCAGCCGATGGCATCCAGCTTGATGGCGATTTCATCATGCGTGCGTATTTCGTCCGACTGGAACTTGAGTCCCAGGATCGAGGCCGCATCCTGCATGGTCTTCACTTCGGGCACGTTGTCCGGCCGCGCCCGGCTCCAGAGCACGGTAGTCTGCGTCAGTTTCGGGAACGCCTGCTTCAGAAGCTCGACCCGCTTCGCCGACAGCGGCAGACTCATCATCGAAACGCCGGTGATGTTGCCCCCAGGATGCGCGAGGCTTTCAACCGCACCTGCCTTCACCGGATCGCCGGTAGCCGCCATGACGATGGGAATGGTGGTCGTGTATTTTTTGGCCGACAGCGCTTCCGGGGTGCACATTGCGACGATGAGATCCACTTTGTCGCGGACGAGTCCTTCCATGATGGAATCGAGCTTGTCGCGGCTGCCGCCTGCGTCAATGTAGTCGACCTGGATGGTTCGGCCCTCGACCCAGCCCAACTCTGTCATTCGCGTGCGGAACGCGTCGGTATATGGCGCGGACGGCCCTTCGCTAGCGAGCCAGACGTAGGCGATGCGCGGAACCTTCGTTGCCGGTTGGGGCGCCGCTGGAAACGAGGCGGCGTAGACAGCAAACGCGGCGATCGCGAAGAACGCGCGAGTAATGATTCTCATTCTTTCCTCTTGGGGTGGGAGCGGCTGCTCGGCAGTCTACGCTTCCTTCCCTATGGCCGAAAGCGATGCGTCACGTTTTGCGCGAAGGTTCCCCAGGATATTCGACGACCTTGGCCACTTCGCGCTCGAACGCATCGCGCGGTGAGAGCAGCCGTTCCTGCCGAGCCGAGATGAGCGGGTAATGCCGGAGCGCGGCCAGGCGGATGTTGACCTCGTCGCACGCCGTTTCGCGCGTCACCCAGAGCGCCGGATCGATCCGGCGCAGGTCGAATGCCGCAGAATAGCTGCGCAGGGTTTTGCGGCCGTGCCTGTCGCTGTACTCGTGAAAATACGACATCGCCAGCTCGCGCAAGGTCCGGTACACGGGATCGCGAAACCGCAGCACCGCGCCGTTGGTCTTGGAAATCGCGCCCCACGCGCCGCCACGACGGAACAGCGCGAGGACGTGCGGGTAGTCGCTGGCGGCACAGTCCAAATGCATGACGAGCGGCGGGTCGCCGTGAAGCCAAAGCGCGCAAGCGGCAACAAACGCGCCTTCGATGCAATGCGCCCGCCGTTGCCGCAACACCTCGCGCACGGAAAGGATCGTCTCTCCACCGAGTTCATGATTGGCGGGAATGGCATTCAGGAATGCCTGGATTTTCTGTGGTGTGGACAACCGGGCGAGCACCGCGAATTCGCTGCTCGTGAGACGTAGTTCCTCGCAGCGGGCACGGTGTCGGGGAGGGGCAGCCATGGGCATTGCGGGTGACGGAGGCTATTATCCGCACAATTACCTCGCCGCCACTCGATTTTCGTACGGCGTACGGGGCAACCGGACCGATGGAAGTCTGAATCTTGCCGACGCCCAAAGCGCGCCACGCGCACCCCATCGTTTTCCTGTTCCTGATCCTGCCCTTTGGCGCGATGGGAGGTTACCTCACGGTCGCGGTGGCGTACCGATTGTCGCAGGCGGGATTGGGCGTGGACCAGATTGCCGAACTGGTCGCCGTAGCTTTCATACCGCATACGTGGAAATTCCTGTGGGCGCCCGTGGTCGACACCACGCTTGGACGGAAGAAATGGTATCTGCTGGGCGCCGTCTTCAGCGCAATCGGAATCTTCGCCATCGGTGCGTTGCCCGCGACCGCGCAATCCATTCCCACGCTCTACGTCGTGGTGCTGTTGGCCAATCTGGCGGTCACGTTTCTGGCAATGGCCGTCGAAAGTCTCATGGTCTATGGCACGCTCCCGGACCAAATGGGACGCGCGGGCGGATGGTTCCAGGCGGGCAATCTCGGCGGTCAGGGTCTGGGCGGCGGCGCAGGTTTGTGGATGGCGCAGTCCCTGCCGGATCCCTGGATGAGCGGCGCGGTGCTCGGATTGGTTTGCGCGCTGTGCAGCATTGCATTGTTGCGCTTGCGCGAACCGCCTGCCTTGGCACGCAGCGGCAACTATGGCCGCGACCTCGGCAACGTGTTGAAGGATCTATGGCAGATTGCGCGTTCGAGGCCAGGCGTTCTCGCGCTTGTGATCGTCTTTCTTCCCATCGGTACCGGTGCTGCGTCAAATCTCTGGGCAGCCGTGGCCGATGATTGGCAAGCCACCGCAAACACGGTCGCGCTCGTTACCGGCGTTCTGGGCGGAATCGTTGCAATGGCGGGTTGCCTGGCCGGGGGCTACCTGTGCGATCGCATGGATCGCAAGTCGGCCTATGTGCTCTACGGCGTGTTGCAGGCTGCATGTGCCGTCGCCATGGCGCTCGCGCCACGCACCGAGTCGATGTACATCCTGTTCACCATGCTCTACGCGTTGATCACGGGATTGACCTATGCCGGATTTTCCGCGGTCGTACTCGAAGCCATCGGACTCGGCGCGGCCGCCACCAAATACAACGTGTTCGCTTCGCTTTCCAACATGCCGATCGCGTACATGACCGTCGTCGAAGGTTGGGCGCGTACCCGCTGGGGCACGGGTGGAATGCTGTACGCGGAAGTCGTATGCGCCGCGGCCGGGATGCTCCTCTTTGTCGCGGTGGCGGCGCTGATGACAAGGCGCACGGCGCCGGCGTCGTGACGCTTTGACTGCTGCTTCGAGCGAGGCGCGAAATTATTCTCGGGTGGGCAGCTTCGCCACGTCGATCCACTTGCCCTGGGCCTGCGACGCTACGCACGCCTCGATGAACGCCATCGTGTGCGCGCCATCTTCGATGCGCGGGTAGGGGTGGTCGGGCACCGGCTCACCCAACGCACGCGCCATCCGCTCCTGCGCCAACTCCGCGTAGACGTTGGCGAATGCCTCGCGCAATCCCTCGGGATGGCCGCGTGGTGAGCGCCCTGCAGCGATGATGTCGGGCGGCAGGAACGAGTCCCCCCGACCGATGACCTTCACCGCTTCACCCTGCAGCGCGAGGCGCATGTAGCTAGGTTCCCGGTGCGACCAGTCGAGCATTCCCTTCTCGCCGTAGATGCGCAGCCGGATGTCGTTCTCGCCCCCGGCCGCCGCCTGCGTCACGGTGAACGTGCCGCGCGCACCGCCATGGAACGCGACCAGCGCAGAGACATAGTCGACGACTTTGCGGCCGGGAACAAGCGCGCCGACATCCGCGACTACCCGGGAGATTTCGAGTCCTGAGGCGAAGCACGCGAGGTGTTGCGCGTGGCAGCCGATCGCGCTCATCACCAGCGCCAGGCCACTGCGCTTCGGGTCCAGAATCCAGCGGAAGCGGTTGTTCTGCGGGCCGTCCTCGACGCGCGTCGCGAGTCCGCTCTGGATGTATTCGACCTGCACCAGGCTGATCGCTCCCAGCGTGCCGTCACGCACGAGCGTGCGCGCGTAACGCGTCATCGGATAGGCCGCGTAGCCGTGCGCGACCGCGAACAGCCGGCCATTCTTGCGCGCCCGCGCGACAAGATCGCAGGCCTGCGCGAAATCGTGCGTCACGGGTTTGTCGCCAATGACATCGAGCCCGACATCGAGCGCTGCGGCGGCAAACGGGTAGTGCGTGTCGTTCGGAGTCATGATGGCCACGGCATCGATGCCGTCCGGCCGGAGCTTTTCCTTCGCCAGCATTTCGGCCACATCGCCGTAGCTGCGCCCGGCGTCGAATCCCATCGTGACGCCGGCCGCACGCGAACGTCCGGGATCGCTCGAAAACACGCCCGCGACCGCGCGCCACCAGCCATCCATTTCGGCGGCGCCGCGATGCATCCGGCCGATCCACGCATCCGGCCCGCCACCGATGATCCCGAGCCGCAGTGGCCGGCCGAATTTTTCCTTCAATCCCGACATGTCCTGCCCTCCAATGCGCGGTCCCGCGAACCGCGACTCGTGGAAATCGTAGCACGCGGCGATTTCACGTTTGCGCCAGCGCAAATTCCGGCGCGAACGCCCTTGACGCCCAGCCGCATCAGGAGTCTGATGAGATTGGACTTTTACCCTGAAGGAGCACCACCATGGCCAGGAAATCCTCTGCCGCAGCCAAACCTGCCGCAAAAAAACGCGCCGCCCGCAAGCCTGCCACCAGGAAGCGCGCCGCTCGCAAGCCGGCCGCGAAGGCCGCACCCAAAGCGGCCCCAAAGGCTGCGCCTCGCGCGGCGTCCTTCGCCGGATATTCGCCGGCGGCGCTCCCGGGCATGGCCGACATGGCCAGGATGGCGAAGCTGATGACGCCCGAACAGGCCATCGATCTGTACAAGGCGAACACGAAGATCGCGCTCGACATCATCAACGCGGCCCTAGAGGGCACGGCGAAGGTGCGCAGACTCCAGTTCGAAGGCGAGGAGCAGGCGCGCGCGATGGGCCGCAAGGTTGCGCGCCACGCGGCGGAAGCGGGCAGTCCCAATGCACTGATGGCCGCCGGACAAAGCGTGTCGCAGGAAGCCGTCGAAAGCGCGATGCGCTACTGGGGACAGATGTTCGAACTGGTCGTCGAAGTCCAGAAGCGCCTGTTCACGCTGATGGAAGGTCAGATGGCTGGCGTACCCGGCGTCAAGGAAGCCCGGGCCGCCATGGCAATGATGCCGGACTTGCGGCAGACGCAGAACGTGATCGATGCGCTGCAGGGCGTCGTGTCATCCGGCGGCAATGCGTTCGAGTCGATGCAGAAGGTGATGGGCGATTTCGCCAAGTTCGTGCCGGGCCAGAGGCGCTGACGGACGTCCACGCACGCGCATGTCTGGTGCCCGGGGCCGGACTTGAACCGACAAGGCCTTGCGACCGAGGGATTTTAAGTCGCCGATTCTTTGCTACGCTCCAACACGAAGGAGCGCGCCCTTGCGGGTTTTGCCAAGCTGGCACGTGGGTGAGCATTGTACTTGGCTAGCCTTGGCATGACGTAGTTTGATTCCTCTGGGCCCCTGGGCGGCTCCTGATTTGTGTCCTTTCGGGGAGTAGGTCATGGCTAGAGTCAAACTCACCAAATCAGTCGTCGACGCTGCTGTTCCGGCGGCGAAAGAGTTCGAGCTTCGGGACACGATCGTCCCAGGCTTTCTGTGCAAAGTTACGCCCGTCGGTCGCAAGGTCTTCATGATCCAGTACCGGACGAACACTGGCGATCGTCGCAAGCCGTCGATTGGTCGCTACGGCGAGCTCACGGTCGAGCAGGCGCGTTCGATTGGCCGAGACTGGCTCGCCGAAGTTAGGCGAGGCAATGGTCCGAGCGCCGCGAAGCTCGCGGCGCGGCAGGCCCTGTCGGTAAAGGAGCTTTGCGAGCAGTTCATCCAGGACTACTCGAAGCCGCACAACAAGCCACGGACTGTCCAGAGCAACCAACAATACATCCAGAACCACATCCTGCCCGGTATAGGGAAAATTAAGGTTCCGGACCTCGCGCGCGCGGATGTTACGACGTTGGTCAAGCGCATGGAAAAGACGCCGGTCACGGCTAACCGCGTTCTGGCGTGCTTGAGGAAGATGTGCAATATGGCCGAAGTCTGGGGATACCGTCGTGACGGTTCGAATCCTTGCCGTCACATCCCCAAATACCCGGAGAACGGCAAAACGCGTCTAATCACCGACGAGGAGTTGGCGCGCGTATTCGGCTACCTAGACTGCGCAGATGCGCAGGGCTTAGAGCATCCCACACTGACGCTTGCCATACGACTACAGTTTGAGTTCGCCGCACGAATGTCCGAGGTGTGCGGCCTGCAGTGGACATGGGTTGACTCGAAGACCCGTCGCGTTGTGTGGCCCGATAGCAAGACCGGCGGGATGTCGAAGCCGATGAGTCAAGAAGCACACCGACTCCTCTCGAATGCCCATCGTTTCGACAGCTCGGCCTTCGTGTGTCCGTCAATCTTCGATCCGCGCGAGCCGCTCCCTGAGTACACGTACTACAAGGCGTGGAAGCGTGTATTGGAACGCGCCAATGTGCCGCATGTCGGAACGCATGGCATCCGCCATCGGGCCGCGACTGACATCGCCAATTCGGGTATACCGGTCAAAGTCGGCATGGCGTTAACCGCTCACAAAACCGTCGCGATGTTCATGCGTTACGTGCATACGGAGGACGATCCAATGAAGGCCGCCGCCGACGTGGTGGCCAATCGGCGCAAGGCGATCGTGGAGCAATTGCAATCCCGTCAACTGGAACAAGGCAAGTGCGGCCATGCGCACGAGCACGAAGTTGGGTCACCTGTTGTCGGTGAGGATGGACGATATCAATCCCGAGTAGCGGTCGGAGCCTATAGACCATTCCGTCATCGGAACGGTAAGAACCGCGCCACGCCGCCTGGGAGCAAGAGTGCCAGTAGCGTGTGTGCGGTTGATGAACGTTCGGAGCGGTGACGCGCACAGACCAATCGAACCTTTGCGTTTGACGACGTATGCCCTAGCTGCGCTGCGTCGCCTCTTGGTTGCCATCGCGACTCGCGGAAAGAACTGGCGCCAGCGGCAACGAAGACTATATGTCGGGTGGCAACACCACTTTTTGCGGTGACAAGTGGCGCTGTTAGGCCACTATAGGCGATGCTCGATGATCACAGATCGGACGCAATTTATTGAATTCATGGAGGCGGGAGGTGGAATCGAACCGGCGTAGACGGCTTTGCAGGCCGCTGCACGTTCTTGTAATTCAAAAAGATGCGTGCGTTTGCCACCCGGATTGCCACCCCAACACGCGGCAGATCATGCCGCGGCGGTTTGCCGTTTGGTTGGGTGGCGCGACCTGGCGCCTTGCTTCGCTTTGACTTGCGGCCGGGACGGCGACTTTTTCCGTGTCGGTGTGAGTTGATCGATGACCATGCGCGGGCGATTCGGAAACTCCGCGACCAGTTCCAGCTTGCCACCCATTGCCGCTACGTAGCGGCGGAGCGTCGAGAGC
>JAYTIR010000187.1:0-4515 GCA_043731765.1 Burkholderiales bacterium | reverse complement strand
GCGAGACCCATGGCCACGCGCATGAAGAAACATTGCGGCAATTCGAAGCGGCGCCCGCCGACGTATTGGTCGACGAGGAAGTAACGGTCGTAGAGTGTTTGCAGGCCGAGGTAGCCGAATTGCGTATCGCGCTCGGGCTTCAACGCGGCGCCGAGCTTTTTCATGTCGTACTGGAGGAGGGCCTCGTTCAAAAGGCCAATCTTCACGCCGTGCTTCACGAAGCGCGGGAAATATTCCGGGTACTTGGCGGCCATCTCGTGTTGCGTGGCTTCTTCACCCAGCGCCTCGAAGCGCAGCGCATCGAGCAGCAGGCGCGCGGTGACGTACGAATACGCCGGGTCCTTCTCGATCAGCGCGCGCGCGGAGAGCACCACGCCCTTGCGCACTTCTTCCACGGCCACGCCGTCGTACAGATCTTTCAACGTCGCCTTGAGAATGCGGTCGGGTTCGACGTCGGCCAAGCCTTCGCACGATTCCTTGATGAGCAGCGTCAAGCGCTCCATGTCGAGCGGTTTTTTCACGCCGTTGTCGGTGACATGCAGCGTGATCTCGGCGATCTTGCCCTTCGCCTGCGTCCTGGCGTGCGCGCGCTCCTGCGAACGGCGCTCGCGATAGAGCACATAGGCGCGCGCGACTTCGTGCTCGCCGCCGCGCATCAACTGCAACTCGACCTGGTCCTGGATTTCCTCGATGTGGATCGCGCCGCCTTCGGGCTTGCGCTTGACCAACGCCGCCACGACGCCATCGGTAAGCTTGGTTACCTCTTCGCGCACGCGCGCCGACGCTGCACCTTGACCGCCATTGATGGCGAGGAACGCCTTGGTCATGGCGATGGTGATCTTGGACGGCTCGAAGGCCACCACGGAGCCGTTGCGGCGGATGACTTTGTACTGCGAAAAGCGGGGGTCCGAGCCGCTACTGAATGCGCTGCCAGGTTCTCCCACGATCAAATCCCGCGGTGGTGCAGTTGCAGGGCTGGTTGGGGGAGTGCTGGCGATTTGCATGAGGTGTTTCTCCTGTACGTTTCTTGTCGTTGTGCCTGGTTCACGAGCGTTTTCGCGGGGGACGCGCGTTTGTCGCAAACGCCCGTCCGGCGCGGGATTCCGAGGGGTGGCTCAATTGCCGGCCGCGGCCTCGCCCCGTGGCGTGGGGGTTGTCCGGGTGGCGCCATCGGAATCTGCTTGTAAATCAGAATCTACTATATCTTGTGTTCAAGTGGCGACTCAACACCAAGCATAGTGGGTCAGGCCGGCCGCTGCAAGGTTTTTTTGTGCACAGGAAGGGGGCGTGAAAACGACAGCCAAAACAGCCCTCTGCGGGGATTCCAACGGCATATCCAAGGGGAATACACCGGTTATCCACCGGTTTGTCCACCACAGCGATAGCCGACAGACGGTGAACGCTCTGTTGCAGTTTTGCGACAGGCGGTAATCGGGGCCGGGAGGTTTCCCGGTCGACGCCGGAGACTAGGTCGGGGGAAGGGCGAACAGTCGCGTCCCGGCGACCGCCACGAACCGGTCACCGGCCAGCGGCGACGCCCGGGCGAGGCCGGTCAACCCGCCGAACGCCGGCAGGATCGCGCGCCGGCGGCCGAGCACAAAGCAGGGCAGGCGCTCCGATTGTTCCGCCCGCCCGTGCACCGTGATGCCCGGGTGCACATGCCCGCACAGCGCGTACCCCGAGCGTGGCGCGACCGGGATGTGGCACGCCAGGAATGGCGCCATCGGATGCGGCTCGTCGACCACCGCCACGCCCCAATGCGGTGGCGGGTCGCCCGCATGATTGTCGTGATTGCCGCGCACGAGCACGACGTCGATCGCCGCATGCAGGTCGCGCCATTTTCTGAACGCCGTGTCGAGCGCCGTCACGCGGCCCGCCGCGGCGTGCAGGAAATCGCCCAGCACCACAAGACGACCAGCCCCGGTTTGTTGCAGCACGGCCGCGAGGCGCGCGAGGTCTGCCGCGGTGCTTCCGCGCGGCAGCGGAATCCCGCCGGCACGAAATGCGGCCGCCTTGCCCAGGTGCACATCGGCGACGAACACCGTGCGTTCGCGCGGCCAATGCAGTGCGCGCAACGCGAGCAGTTCGACCCGCTCACCGCCGAGCGCCGTGGCGTACATCCCGGCGACATCGGCGGCGCCGCGCGGAACGGAGAGTTCGAAATCGGAACGGGATCGTGGCATGATGGACGTCAGCGGATTCTAACCGCCCGGACGCGCCGTCCCTTCGCATCAAGACACCGGCGCGTAACGAATCGGCTTGCTTCCACTCTCGATGCCCCGTTTCGCCGCCAATCTCTCTTTCCTGTTTACCGAAGTGCCGTTCCTCGAACGGTTCACGGAAGCCGCGCACGCCGGCTTTCGCGCGGTCGAATTCGCGTTTCCCTACGACTACCAGGCGAAGGAACTCGCGGCGCGGATCAAATCGCAACAGCTCCAGGTGGTGCTGTTCAATGCGCCGCCCGGCAATTGGGAGGCGGGCGATCGCGGGCTGGCGTCGCTGCCCGGCCGCGAGCATGAGTTCGCGGCCAGCGTGTCCACTGCGCTGCGTTTCGCGCAAGCGCTCAAATGCAACCGGCTGCATGTGATGGCGGGCGTGCTGCCGCATGATGCCGATGCCGACGAACGTGCCCGGCGCCTGCGGCTCTTCGTGCGCAACTTGAAATTCGCGTGCGAGGAGGCGGCGCCGCAGAACGTCACGATCCTGATCGAGCCGATCAATCCGCGCGAAATGCCGAATTACCTCCTGTCCACGCAGCATGAAGCGCACGCGATTCGCGAGGAGGTCGGCCTGCCCAATATGCGCGTGCAGATGGACCTCTATCACGCGCAGATCGTCGAAGGCGACTTGACCGAAAAAATCCGGCACTGGTTGCCCTACATCGGCCACTTCCAGATCGCCGGCGTGCCGGGACGCAACGAGCCGGATCAGGGCGAGGTCAATTACGCGTGGCTGTTCAAGGTGCTCGACGAATTGAAGTACGACGGCTGGATCGGCTGTGAGTACCGGCCGGCGCAGAGCACGACGGCGGGACTCGGGTGGATGTACAAGTTGATCGATCGCCGGCAGCCGGGGAACGCGGGCGAGTGACGACAGTTACCTTAAGTTACAGCGCGACGCTCATTCCCCCATCCACCACCAGCATCTGGCCCGTCATGTAGTCGGATGCGCCGGACGCGAGAAACACGGCGAGGCCCGCCAGTTCATCGGGCTGGCCCCAGCGTCCCGCCGGCGTGCGCTTGCACACCCACGCGTTGAACTCGGCGTTGTCGATCAGCGCGCGGTTCATCTCGGTCGCGAAGTAGCCCGGGGCAATCGCATTCACCTGGATGCCCATCGGCGCCAACTCGACGGCCATGCCGCGCGTCAACTGGCGCACGCCGCCCTTGGCGGCCGTGTAGGGCACCACTGTCGGGCGCGCGAGTTCGCTCATCAGCGAGGCGATGTGGATGATCTTGCCGCGTTTCTTCGCGATCATTCCCGGCAACACCGCCTGCGACACCACGAACGGCGCGGTGAGATTGGTCGCGATGATCTCGTCCCATTCCTTCTGCGGAAAGTCGACCAACGGACCGCGGCGTTGAATGCCGGCGTTGTTGACGAGGATGTCGATTGCACCGTGTTTGGCAATCACGGCGTCCACTGCCGCCTTGATCGCCGCGCGATCGGTGATGTCGAATACGGCGACATCCGCCTTGAGTCCGGCGTCGGTGAGGGCCTTGGCCGCCTTGGCGAGTTCATCCGGCTTGCGCCCGTTCAGGATGACGGTCGCGCCCGCCTGCGCAAGTCCGCGCGCGATGCCGAAGCCCAGACCGCGATAGGCGCCCGTGACGAGCGCCACGCGACCGGAGAGGTCGAAGAGCGATGAGGACATGCCGACTCCTGGATCGTGGGAACGATTGCGTCGCGTGGGCTACATCCCCATCGACATGCCGCTGTAAAGCGTCGTCCGGAGCAGGAAACCGATCACGGCGCCAAGCACCATGACGCAGAGAACGACGACGACGGTATACGTGACGGCCTTTTCCTGCGGGACCTTCTTCATCACCGTCACGCCCAGGTAGAACGAGTAGAGCGAATAGAACAGGGCGATCAAGATCAGGATACCGGCCAGCATGCCGAGCAGTTGCAAAATGCCGGCAAGCCAGACCGCCGTGCAGGAATACGCAACGAGCTTCAGCGACTGGAGCATGTTCTTTTCGCCGCCGAAGGTGGGCGCGAGCAGGTCAGCGATCAGCGCCACGACATAGACCATGATCAGCGTGCCGATGTAGGAGACGATCGCCCCGGTGGCGCCGCCGTAGGCCATTGAGGCAATCAGCATCGCCAGAGGTCCGATCGCGGCCAGGATCATGATGTAGCCGGTGTACAGCGACTGCACCGTCGCGGTCTCCGCCGAAATTTTCGGCCATTCTTCCTTCGGGCTCAACAGGATGTTCTTGACGCGGTCGACGATAGCCATAGGATCCCCCCGTTTTGTTTCGTGTCGGTCGGGTTCTTTGTTCTGAATGACGC
>JAYTIR010000186.1:0-2317 GCA_043731765.1 Burkholderiales bacterium | reverse complement strand
ATCTGCGCCGCGGACACGCCCACGAGGGCCGGACCCATGGCCAGCAGCACCCTCCTCACTCCCGGGTCGCGCCAATCGAGACGCGGCCGCGGCAACATTGCGATCCGGGCCAGCGGCGCAATCTGAAAGATCAGCTGGGCAATGCCGCCAATGAACACGCCCCAGGCGAGCGCCTTGATCGGCGGGTCGAAATACTTCGCGAGAAAAATCGCCGCGCCGATGATCGACAGGTTGAGCAGGACCGGCGTGAACGCAGGCACGGCGAAGCGCCGGTAGACGTTGAGCACGCCACCCGCGAGCGATACCAGCGACACGAACAGGATGTAGGGGAAGACGATGCGGATAAGATCGGCGGTCAGTTCGATCTTGCCCGGCGTCTGCGCAAATCCGCTCGCGAGCACATAAACAAGCGCCGGGGCAGCCAGTACGCCCAGCACCGTCACGCCGAGCAATACCAACGCCAGCAATCCCCCGACGCGGCCGACGAGGTCGCGCGTCGCGTCATCACCGCGCTGTCGCTGGTACTCGGCCAGAATGGGCACGAAGGCCTGGGAAAAGGCGCCCTCCGCGAACATCCTGCGCAGGATGTTGGGCAAACGGAACGCGGCCTGGAACGCGTCCATTTGCATTCCCGCGCCAAACAGGACCGCCTGCAGGCTTTCCCGGACGAGGCCCGTGATACGGGACAGCAGCGTCATGCCGCTGACCATGGTCAAAGTCTTGAGCAGGTTCACTGAATCGGGGCCTTGAGGGAACGGGCGCAGGGGCGTTGGGGTTGCCCGAAGGCCGGAAATCCGATATTATGTCGGGCTTCTCACGAATCCCACAAATCAGGACGGAAATCCATGGCCAATACGGCGCAAGCAAGGAAGCGCGCCCGGCAGGCGGAAGCGACGCGCATGCGCAACGCGAGCCTCAAGTCGGCGCTGCGCACCGCAGTCAAGAAGGTGAAAAAGGCCATCGCCACCGGCGACAAGGCGGCAGCCACCAAGACCATGCAGGAATCGCAGGCGGTGATCGACAAGATCGCCGACAAGAAGGTCGTCCACAAGAACATGGTCTCGCGCACGAAATCGCGCATGTCCTCGGCGATCAAGGCGCTTGCGTAACGCGCCGCTGCTGCTTAACCCAGAAAGGGCGCCTTCGGGCGCCTTTTTTCATTGTCCAAGTCCAACATCGGCTCGCGCGAATGCGCCTTTGGCCCATACAGGCACGACATTTGCTGTAATTCGACGACATCCGGCGTTTGGCGCGCCGAAAACAAGCGACCGGCGCACAGATCTGCGCGGACAACCGCGAGCGACGATCCAAGCCAAGCCTCGACAAAAGACGCCATCCCCGCCATGAATCCAATATTCCATTCGGCATGCCGCATCGCGGCGCTGGCGCTTTGCGCGGCTCTCGTGACTTTCCCATCTGCGGCGGCGACCGACTCGGAATTGCTGCATCGGGGTCGCGAAATCGAGTCCTACCTCATGGCCTTTCCGAAGCAGGCGCTGACGGAACTCGACGCGCTGGTGCCGCAGGCCCGCACCGCGGACGCCAACACGCGGCGTTTCATTGCGGCGCTGCGCGGGGAAGCCATGGTCCAGTCCGGACGCAAGGACAGCGCGTTGCAGTATGCGGACGCGCTGGAAAGCGAAGGCCAGGCCGCGCACGACGACGCACTCGTTGCGATCGCGTTGCTGATCCGCGGCGCTGTTCAGTCCTGGGCCGGTGACGCGTCCCGCACCTACGCGCTGGCGAACGAAGCCCGCAAACTGGTGAAGGCGTCGGACGACGGCTATGTCCGGTTCTGGTCCGCGATGTCCGTCGGCATTTCCGCGAGGAAGCTGGGCCGCTCCGACGAAGCATTGAGCAGCCTGCAGGATGCCTTCACGCTCGCCGATGCCGGGCAGGATCACTATCGTCGCGGCAGCGCCCTCTACCAGTTCTCGGTCCTCGACCTGTATCTCAAGCAGCCGGAAAAGGCCTTCGATGAAAGTCTGGCGGCGTTCAGCGAGTCCCGGCTCGCCAACAGCTCGTGGGGAATGGCGCGGGCGAAGATGGCCGAGTCCGCCACGCTCGAAGTGCTGAATCGTCCGGTACAGGAGCTGGCAGCAATGCAGGAGGCGCTGGCCATTGCGCGCAAAGCAAAGTCCGACGTCATGGAATGCTACGCACTCATCAACCTTTCCGACATCTACCTTCGCCGGAAAGACTACAAGACCACATACGAACTTTCGGAACGATCGCTGAAGCTCGCGCAGCAACAGGACGACATGTCCCTGATCGCCGTAAACAAGGCCAACATGGGATTCGCCTTGTTCGGTCTCGG
>JAYTIR010000185.1:0-2388 GCA_043731765.1 Burkholderiales bacterium | reverse complement strand
CTTGCGGCCGCTGCGCGACGTGGCCGAGTTGCTCGCTCAGGAAGAGCGCTGGCCCATGCTATACGATCCGGCGCAACTCGCCCGCAATACGGTCCCCGGTGTCGCCGCGATCTACGCCGAAGACATGTACGTCCCGCGCGCGCTGTCGGAACAGACCGCCGCATCCATTCCCGGTCTCAAGGCCTGGCTGACCAACGAATACGAGCACAACGGCCTGCGCAGCAGCGATGCGGTGTTCGAGCGTTTGCTTGCGCTTCTGCGGGGCCAAGTCTAGTCGGGAGCGCCGTCACGCTGCCTGCCGGAGACCGACGTCGGGCAGCTTGGGGCGCGTGGCCAGCGCGTGCTTCATCATCGTTTCGATTTCGGTCTTTTCCTTCACGTCGAGGGCGAGCCGCGGCGGGCGGGTGCGCCAGGTGCCTCGCCCCATGATGTGTTCGCACAGCTTGATGCACTGGACCAAGTCGGGGCGGGCGTCGAGATGCAGCAGCGGCATGAACCAACGGTAGAGATTCATCGCCTCGGCATACCGGCCCGCACGAGCGAGCCGGAACAGCGTCTCGCCTTCGCGTGGGAATGCATTCGACAGTCCCGAGACCCAGCCCACGGCACCGACCATGATGCTCTCGACCACGACGTCGTCGAGTCCAGCGAACAGCACGAAGCGATCGCCGACCATGTTGTGGAGGTCAGTGAAGCGCCTGGTGTCGCCGGAGGATTCCTTGAAGCATTGAATCGTCTCGCAGTCGACCAGCGAGGCCAGGATTTCCGGCGTGACGTCGTTCTTGTAGATCGGCGGATTGTTGTAGACCATCACGGGCAGATCCGTTGCCTTGGCGACGCTGCGGAAATGCGCCGCGGTTTCGTGCGGCTTCGACGAATAGACCAGCGCCGGCATCACCATTACGCCATCGAGGCCGATGCGCGCGGCCTCTTTCGCCATGTCGATCGCGAAGGCCGACGTGAATTCGGCGATGCCGCTCAGGACCGGGACGCGCCCGCGGGCAACCGCTTTCCCTGCCTCCATCACCGCGATTTTCTCGTCCTTGGAGAGCGAACAGTTCTCGCCCACCGTGCCGCAAACGATGAGACCCGACACCCCGTCGCGGATCAGGCCCTCCATGACGCGCGCGGTGGCGTCGATGTCGAGCGAAAGATCTTCACGAAACTGCGTCGTCACTGCCGGGAATACGCCACTCCAATCTGGTTTCAATTACCCACTCCCTGGTTGATCATCGGATCCTGCCGTCGGCGGGGAAGCCCGCCCGGCAGCATTTCGAGCAGTATGCCGGAGTTCCGCAGGTCACGTGGACCCCAATACGCCGGCAAAGCGCAGCAACGATGGAATTTCAGGGTCGATATCCTCCCATCCGTGATCGCCGCCGCCCGCGACATACTGGTACGCACCCGCGTAGCGCCGGACCGACTCGCGCCAGTCCAGCAACTCGTCGCCGGAACGCATGAGCAGAAAGTACCGGTCCATGCGCGTGAGTCGAGAGACCGACAACGTATCCAGCCCGGTGAAATGCTCCGGCGTGAGTTCCCAGTTTTCGCCAGTGTGCAGATTGCGTTGCGGTCCGGGAAGCGCCCCGAGCGTGGCCGCCGGCCGCACCGCCGGATTGATCACAATCGCGCGCGTGCCGAATTTCTCGGCGAGCCACGTTGCGTAGTAACCGCCGAGAGAACTGCCGACAAAGGTCAGCGTAGCGCAATCAGCAACGCTCGCTTCCACCCACGCGCAGACTTCGCGCATTGCCGTGGCGGGGCGGTGGTGCAGCATCGGGATGTGGACGCGCGGTGGATTGGTCAATGCTGCGGCGGCAGCGGCGAGCTTGCGCCCCTTCACCGTTTGCGGCGACGAGTTGAAGCCGTGCAGATAGACAAGCGTTGCGCGCGTCATCCGGCCGCGAGTTTGGCCAGCAGCTTTTCGTGCACGCCGCCGAAACCCCCATTGCTCATGACGAGAATGTGATCGCCGGCCCGGGATTCGGCCACGACGGCCTGCACCAGCGCGGACAGGTCGTTCCAGACCGTGACCTTGTCGCCCAGCGGCGCCATTGCCCCTGCCACATCCCATCCGAGGTTCGCGACGTAACAGTACACGCGATCAGCATTGGCAAGGCTACCCGGCAGCGCGTCCTTGACCGCGCCCATTTTCATCGTGTTCGTGCGCGGCTCGAGCACCGCCAGAATCCGCGCTCCGCCCACTTGGCGGCGCAAGGCCTCGACGGTGGCCGCGATGGCCGTCGGATGGTGCGCGAAATCATCATGAACGGTGACCCCGCGCTCGATGCCGCGCCATTCCAGTCGACGTTTCACGCCGCGATATTCCGCAAGTGCGGCGAGCGCTTGCGCCACCGGAACACCCGCATGCCTCGCCGCGGCGAGCGC
>JAYTIR010000184.1:0-3241 GCA_043731765.1 Burkholderiales bacterium | reverse complement strand
GTGGCCCCCGCCGCCGCGGCGGTCGACCCACGCTGGGCCGAGGCCGACGCACGCGTCCGCGCGCGGGTTCAAGGGCAAACGCAGAAGGCATCCCCGAAGTGATGAACTCCTCTCCAATGCTCTTTCCATTACGACAATCCAAAGGCGACCGGCCACGCGAGGCGGCGAAACCATAATGAAACTCCAACAGGTCTCCCGTCTTCGCGCCACCGCGGCCGCCGTCGCCTTCGTCCTTGCGGGGTGCCAGACCCAACCCATGGGCACGGACGACGTCGTGGGGCGTACCAACCGCTCGATCCCGAACAAATCGTCCGGCCTGTCGCCGGCGATGATCGATGCCGCCGCCCGCGCGCAGGCCGACTCGCGCGCCGATTCGTCGCACATCTACAAGGGTTCGGGCGTGGTCGTGAAGGGCATGCAGCCCGGCGGAAAGCTGCCGGCAGGACCACCGGTGCAGCCCGGCGGCGGCGGCGTCATTCTCAATTTCGAAGCCGCGGACCTGCGCGAGGTTGTCCGCAACATCCTGGGCGACATCCTCAACGAAAACTACACGATCGACCCGGCGGTCGGCGGCACCGTGACCATCCGCACGTCCACCGGCATCCCGCGCGAAGCCTTGACCGCGACGCTGGAAACGCTGCTCCGCGCGAACGGCGCGACGATGGTGAAGAACGGCGGCCTGTTCCAGGTCGTGCCGCAGGCCGTCGCCGTGCGCGGCAACACCGTGCCCCAGCTCGGCAATTCAACGCGTTCGCTGCCGTCGGGATTTTCGGTGCAGATCGTTCCGCTGCGCTACGTCGGCGTGAAGGAAATGATGCGGCTGCTGGAACCGTTCGCCAAGGATGCGCAGGCGGTGCGCCCGGACGAGCTGCGCAACCTGCTGATCCTGGCAGGCACCGAGCGCGAGCTCCGGAATCTGATGGAGACCATCGACATGTTCGACATCGACTGGATGGCGGGCATGTCGGCGGGCGTGTTCACGCTTCAGAACTCGGACGTCAAGTCGGTGATGACCGAACTCGACAAGATCATCGGCGACAAGAACCTGAGCCCCATCGCCGGCATCCTGCGCATCATCCCCATCGAGCGGATGAATGCGTTGATGGTGATCACGCCGCAGCCCGCGTACCTCGACGAAGTGAAGAAGTGGATCGACCGTCTGGACAAGACCGGCGGCGACGGCGGCGGCCTCCAGTTCTACGTCTACAACCTGCAAAATCAGCGCGCGGAAAAGCTCGGCCCGCTGTTGCAACAGGCATTCACCGGCCGCGCGTCGCAGCCGACAACGGCGGCGGCGCCCACGGTCGCGCCCGGTACACCCGCTGGCACGATCGTCAATCCGCCGATGTTCACACCGGTCAATCCGGCCACGGGGAGCAACATCAATCCGCCGCCGGCGACGCCAACGGCGGCAAGCACTGCCGCCGGCACCGGGAGCGGCATCGTGCGCAACTTGCAGGTCGTTGCCGACAAGGACAACAACACGCTGCTCATCATTGCTACAGCCGCCGAGTATTCGGTGATCGAGGCCGCGTTGCGCAAACTCGACGTGCCGCAGCGTCAGGTCGTGATGGAAGTCACGATTGCGGAAGTCACGCTCACCGACGACATCCAGTTCGGCGTCGACTGGCTGTTCAAGGGCGGCGCGCCCTCGGGAAGCAGTTCGAGAAGCGGTTCGGGCGGCAACCTCAACTCCCTGCTTGTGGGGTCGGGCAACCCGGCCAACCCGGGATCGACCAATCCGGTGGTCGCGCTCGCGCAGGGCTTCACCTACATCCTCAACAACACGAACTTTCCCGGCGGCATTCAGGCGGCGCTGAAACTCCTCGACAAGTATGGCAACACCAAGGTCATCGCCAATCCGCACGTCGCCGCGCTCGACAACCAGAAAGCCACGATCAAGGCCGGCGACCGCATTCCCATCGCCTCGAATACCACGGTAGGCGGCACGACCAACGCTATCTCGACGACGTCGCAGTACATCGACACCGGTGTCCTGCTGCAGGTCACGCCGCACATCAACGCCGGCGGCCTCGTCACGCTCGAAGTGCAGGCCGAAGTCAGCGTTCCCGGCAATTCCGGTTGCACGGCGGAACAACAGTGCGCGCCGCCCATTTCGACGCGTTCCGTGCAGACGCTGATCTCCGTTCCTACCGGACGCACGATGGTCATGGGCGGCCTCATCAACGAAACGCGCGGCAACACGTCGCAGGGCATCCCGCTTCTGTCGCGGATCCCGTTCATCGGCGGGCTCTTCGGTGAACAGGAGTTGAAGAACAACCGTACCGAGCTCGTGCTGTTCATCACGCCGCGCGTGGTCGAGGACGAGAAAGACATCGGCCTCATCATCAACGACCTGCGCAAGCGCATGGAGTACCTGGACCGGATGTTCCCAGCGCCGAACGCGCCATCGAAGATTCCCGGGTTCACGATGACGCCGCCGCTTCTGCTGTCGCCGGCGCCCTGACCCGCGGCCGCCATCGTTTCAGGTGTCATTCCGAGCGGAGCGAGGAATCTGCTGTTGCGCGGGGCACCGCAAATAAAGCGTCGCCAAATTGCGACAATTTGCCCGGAAACGGCGAAAACGTCGTCAATGCCCGACAAATGCATGTTGTTCGCGGACAACAATGTGGAACTTTCTCGTCATTCTCGATTGACGGACAAAGTTCCTTTCTTTAACCTTCACTGATACGAACAGGACGCGATCCAGATGATTCGGCAAGGATGCAAGAGGGGTGCAATGCGCACCCTGGCTGGGATGTGCGGCGGGCGGTACTTGGCAGTTGCGGTTCTGGCTTTGATAACAGCGGCTTGCGCGACGTTGGGACCCGATTCTCCGAACGAGGAAAAGGTCAAGGTCGTCACCGAGCGGGCAGCTGCCCGTTGGAACGCGATCATCGGCAAGGATTTTGCTGCAGCGTACGGATACATGTCGCCGGCGACGCGGGCGACGGTGACGTCGGCGGGATTCAGGGCCATCTCCTCGCGGCTCGAATACCGCGCCGCGAAGGTAACGGAGGCAACGTGCGATGCCGGGAACTGCAGAGTGAAACTGATGCTTACCTATGACGCACCGAGGCCCAAGTCGATACCCGTTCCGGGCAAGGACACGACAATGATGAGGGGCATCACCACGCCGCTGGAAGAAAACTGGGTCATCGACCAGGGACAGGTCTGGTATGTCTGGCCCCTCTGAGGGTCGGAACTAAGGGTCGGACAAACGTTGCAAAATTTCCACAGG
>JAYTIR010000183.1:0-1696 GCA_043731765.1 Burkholderiales bacterium | reverse complement strand
CAAAGGCCCGATTCATTCGCGGTCATTTGCATTTCGACATTCAGGTGCCGTATCCATCACTCAACACGCTGGTCGTTGCATCGATGGCCAGTGACTCGTTGAGATAGCGCTGCGCGTCGTCATACGCACCCTTCGTCCTCGCGTATGCGGCGGCCAATTCAAGGTAGTGCACGGCGCGCGCCGGCTCATTCGCCGCGCGCCAGTGACGCGCAAGGGTGGGGTAGCGCGGGGCCAAATCGTTGGCGTGCGCACGCTCATGCCATTCGGCGATTGCGCGATGCAATTGTCTGCGTTGCGCGAAAAGCATCTGATCATAGGCGCCTTCCCGCGCCCGCGCCTCACTGAACACGTAAGCGCGATAGATCGTGCCGCCCGCGGGCGCGATCCATTTCAGCTTGGTCAGTGCTGCGAGATGTTCGGCCACATTCTGGCGTTCACTTTCGTCGGGATAAATATCGCGCAACAGCTTCATCTGAAAAACCTGGCCAATCACGCTGGCGGTCTTGAGCGTCATCTGTTGCGCAGGAGTGAGCTGGTCGAACAGCATGGCGTGATGCGACTCGGCCGGGCGGTGGTCGGCGCGTTCGGCCAGTGGTCGGTAGACGTTCACCGGCTCAGATTTGCCCTTTACCTGGATTACTCCGAGCGATTCGAAATCGATCTGCTCGCGCGTGGCCAGGTGCACGGCGTCATCGCAGAGCACCGTGTTAGGCGCGGCGGCCATCATCAGTCGGGCAGCGAGATTGGTCTTGTCCCCGATGACCGTGTAGGCCCGCTGCGCCGGGCTGCCGTATGCCCCCGCGCGAATCGGTCCATGCGCGAGGCCCAGGCCGATGTTGGTCACGAACGCGAGTTCCACCGGGGGCGCTTGCAGAGCCAGCGCGGCGCGGACCGCCCGCGTCGCATCATCGTAGTGCGCGACCGGTGCCCCGAACGCGATGTTGAAACTGCTGCCCTTGTCGCCGATGGCCATTTGCAGCAACGCTCCATCCCATCGCTGGACGACCGACTGCACCCAGCGGGCGAACGCGTCGAGTTTGGACCACGCGTCAGGATCGCGGTCGTAGTCGATGCCCCCAAAGCGCAGGAAAAGGGAGGCGGCCGGACGCAGTTCGGCGAGGAAGGCGCCATGACCGCTTTTGACCTTTTCGTAAACGGCCGGCGGCAACCACGCGCGGACCTGGTCCGCCTTGAGCGCGTCGGCGGGAATTTCCGGCCAGGGGGCGGGGGCCACCACGTCACGCAATCCGGTGATCACGACATAGTGTCCCGCGTCCCGCGATTCCGAAACGATCGACTTGCCGTCCAGCATGGCAATCACGGCCGACGTCGCGACGACCTCGCCGCGCTTCGCCTGACGTTCCGCTCGGGCTAGATCCGCCAGCAAACTTCCGGCCAGGACGTCCATGACCTGTCCGGTGGGGTCGCCCACCAACAACCGACGGGCGGGCCCGGATGCCAGGGCCACCTTGACTTCAATCGTGATGACCATGCCGCCGGGCGCGGCGATCTCCGCGAACTGCGGCATGGACCCCTGCATCGCGAGCCCGCACGCCACTGCCGGACGCGAGGATTCTCCCGCGAACCAGCACGTGATGGCGTCCCCGCCAAATCCCACCACGCTGCCGCCATGCTGATGCGCGTGCTCGATCAAGACCGCGTACACCTGGTTGATGACGCGCGTCACTTCCTCGGC
>JAYTIR010000182.1:0-3514 GCA_043731765.1 Burkholderiales bacterium | reverse complement strand
CGACAGCGCCCGGTCCGCCGGGCGTTGTCGTTTCTGACCTTGCTCTACTTCACGCCAAGCCCATCCGGCGCACGAACGGCTGCCAGCGCGGATCGCCGTGCAGCGGCCGCAGGAACGCGTCCACCGCTGTGTACACCACGCCGGGGTCGCGCTGCGAGTACGCCGTTTCGAGCCATTCGTACGCCTTTTCGATCTCGCCCCGGTATGCGTAGGCCTCCGCGACCTGGTACGCGGCGGTCCAGCCAAACCCATCGATCATCGCTTTCAACGCGGCGTCCGATTCCGTCGATCGGCCCAGCGAATGCTGGATCAGCGTGAGCGCGAGATTGCGGAAGACACCGTGCGATTCCGCTTCGGCCAGTGCCAGTCCTTCCTGGCTGCGGCCCTGCAACATGCGCGCAATTGCCAGAAATGCGTGGGCCAGACCGAAGTTCGGACTGAGATCGAGCGAAAGCTGAAACGACGCCGCCGCGTCGTCCAGGCGATCCGCCGCGAGATAGATCATCGCGGCCTGGCGATGCGTGCGGGGCGAAAGGGGGTCAAGTGCAATGGCGTTGCCCATCAATTCGAGAGCCTTGTCGAGCCGGCCCAGAATCCTCGCCAGCCCGGCCGCCGAGCGCAGCGCGTGGGCATCTCCGGGCGCCAGTTCCAGCGCGCGCCGGAACGACGCGTCGGCCGCTGCCCAATTCCAGTCGTGCATCTGCAACACAAGGCCGAGCTCGATGTGACCTTCGACCAGGTCCGGCGCCACGTTCAGCGCATGTTGCGCGGCCTCACGGGCGCGCTCGAAGCCCTCGTCGATCTGCGCGAAACCAAACCCCGCCTGCATCTGATGCGCCCGCGCCAGCCCCGCCCATGCCAATGCGAAATTCGGTTCGATCGCCAGTGCCTTCTGGAACAGCTCGATCGCCTTGTCCGAGTCCGCCTGCGTGACCCGCTCGCCGACGAATTTTCCCTGCAGATAAAGCTGAAAGGCTTCGGGATTGTCGCCGCGCCCGATGGCGGCCTGGCGAACCTCAGCCGCCGCCGCCGTGGTGGCGACATTCTCGCCCGGCGCTCCCAGCAGCGCCGCGCGAAGTTCCTTGACCACCGACTGCGCGATGTCGTCCTGCACGGCGAAGATATCGTCGAGCTCGCGGTCGTAGGTCTCCGACCATAGGTGCGAATCCGTTGCGACCTGGATCAGCTGCGCGGTGATGCGCACGCGCTTGCCGGACTTGCGGACGCTGCCTTCGAGCACCGTCGCCACGTTGAGCTTCTGCGCGATCGTCGGGATGTCGATGTCCTTGCCCTTGAACGAAAACGCAGACGTCCGCGACGCCACCCGCAGGCCGCGGATCTTCGCCAATACATTCAGCAGCTCCTCCGACAACCCGTCGGCGAAGTACTCGTTCTCCTCGTCGCGGCTCATGTTGACGAACGGCAGCACGGCGATCGAAGGCGGCTCCCGGGTGGAATCGGCAACGGCCGGCGCTGAGGTCGGCGCCGCGGCAGGCACGGCGCGCGGCGGCGCGACGGGCATTGGCGGCGGAGCGCCGCCCGACAGCAAGCGCCTCACGCGCTCGGCAAAGGCCACCAGCGCCTCGCCTGCAGGCAGGTGCGTCCATTGCACCTCCCGGAATTTCTCCGGCACGCGGGCGTTCACGTCAATCGTGGCGTCGATGACGACTGGAAGGAGGAACGCTTTGCCCTCAGCCATGTCCAGCGTGCGGTTCACCGCCAGATTCCATTCGCGGCGGAAGTAACCTTCCTCGCGCGCCTGCGTGTTCGCCGAGATGATCGGCACGAACAGCGCGCATTCCTTGATCTGCCTGCGAATCGATGCATCCCACGCATCGCCCCCGCGCAGCGCGCTCTGGTCGAACCACACGTCGACGCCCACGGCATGCAGCGCATCGCAAATGCGCCGTGCGGTCTCGGCGTCTTGCGACGCGTAGCTCAGGAAAATGGCTTTGGCAGGGACGCTCATGCGAGGGGTCGAATTGAAAATCGAGGTTGCTGCCCAAACAGACTACGATTGCCCGGCCGCGGGGCGAGGGCCGCGCCGATTGTCGCCCAGTATCTTAGGACTCGCAATCATCGTGACGGGGTCAGGCCAATCTGGGGCAACATCGTGGTATTGCCCTTTCGGCGGTAAAGTAGCGTGACATGGACGACGCCCAACTTCTTCGCTACAGCCGGCATATCCTGCTCGACGAATTCGGGCCGGACGCGCAGCAGAAATTCGCGGCGGCGAACGTGCTCATTGTTGGCATGGGCGGCCTGGGCACGCCCGCGGCGCAATTTCTGGCGGCTGCCGGCGTGGGCACCATCACGATCTGCGACGCCGACCACGTCGATCTCACCAATCTGCAGCGACAGATTCTATACGCGACCGCCGACATCGGCGCGCGCAAGGTCGACGCGGCGGCGCAACGCCTCTCGGCGATCAATCCGGGCGTGCGAATCGAGCGCATCCCTGCGCGCGTCGGACCTGACACTCTGGCCCCGCTGGTCACGGCCGCCGATGTCGTGCTCGACGGCTGCGATAATTTTGCGACGCGCCACGCGGTGAACCGCGCCTGCGTCGCCGCGGGCAAGCCGCTGGTCTCGGGTGCGGCGATCCGCTTCGACGGCCAGATCGCCGTGTTCGACACGCGCGACGCTCTCTCGCCTTGCTATCACTGTCTCTTCGGCGAAGGCGAGGAAATCGAAGAGACGCGCTGCGCGACGATGGGCGTATTCGCGCCGCTGACCGGCATCGTCGGCGCAACGCAGGCTGCCGAAGCGCTGAAACTGATCGCGGGCGTGGGCGAATCGCTCGCGGGACGCCTGCTCCTCATCGACGCGCTGGCAATGCGCTGGCGAGAGATGCGCGTTCCGCGCGATCCTGAGTGTCCGGTATGCAGCCTGCGGCCCGCATGAGACGCGTGACGGGAATCTTGTTCGCCTGGACAGTGCTTGCGACCGGCGCGCTGTTGGCGTTCGCGGCGCCGCCGGCAGGCAACGCGACCTTGCGTCCCGCGGAATGGAAAGCGATGCAACAGGTGATCGGCGCCCAGTTGAAGGCATTGCAAGCAGGCGACGGAACGAAGGCGATGAATTATGCCGCTCCGGGAGTTCGCCAACAGTTCGCAACACCCGAGCGATTCCTGCGGATGGTGCGCGAAGGCTACAGCGCGCTGCTCGACGCCCGGTCCAGAACGTTCCTTGAAGGCGCGGTGGTCGACGGCGTCACGATCCAGCCGCTGCAACTCGTGTTGCCGGACAACACCGTGCTGGTCGCGCTCTATACGATGGTAAAAGTAAAGGACGGGCAGAGGGATGGGCAGTGGCGCATCGCGGGTTGCGTCATCGCGCCGTCGACGGTGCAGTCAACCTAGGGCCGGGCGGCGACGCGTTCTTCGCACGCGCGGGCCTCACCCACCGCGGCTTCGCGGCGCAACCATCCGTCCCAATCGGCAACGGCCTTCGCGCGGGTCGCTCCATCGGTCGCCTCGAGGCCGTCAAGGATCGAACCGGTCGCCCGGCCGCA
>JAYTIR010000181.1:0-3989 GCA_043731765.1 Burkholderiales bacterium | reverse complement strand
GCCGCAACCCGGCGATGCGGCGCCTCTTATGATTCGCGAGTGTAGGCGAACGCGGCGCGTCTGTCTTGTCGAATTGCTGCTAGAGCGGGGCGCATAGGGTCACGGCGTCGGGACCGTAGCCTTCCGCGAGATAGCCGTTCGCCACCATCTGGTCGCGCAGCGCAAGGTCGGTCACGTAGCGGTGATTTGAGTCGACGCGCTGATTCCAGACTCGGTAGACCGGGACGGTTGGGGCCGGACACGCGCCGGTGACAGCGTTCGGGAGTGCCAGGTCGAATACCTGCGGCGACTCGAAGATATAGCCCGGGAATTTGCGCTGCACGTCGGCGCATTCCGCTGCCGAGACGGAATAGAAGTGCGAATCACCGAATGCGGGCGGCATGTAGAAGCGGCACACCGGCCCGGCCACGCCGCCCGGGCGGGTCCAGGCATTGAACGACAGCCCGGTGCGCGACCAGCCATGCGTGCGCCCGCTGTCGAGGTCGGCGATTTCGGCGGGTGCGGCCGTCATGAAGTAGTGGTCGAGCGCTGCATGATAGAACTCGATCACGGGCGCCGTGATCGCGCCGTTGGCCGCGATGAACGACTGCAACGCGGCATACGCCGGTTTTTGCCGCGGCGGTGAAACGCGGCCGTCGAGCACGCCCAGGTGATTGAACTGATCGACTTCACCGGTCAGGTCGAACAGCGAGAACCACAGGCAGATCGCGCCGCCGCCGTTGGCGCACGCGGTGAGTCGCGGCGCAACCTGCTGCGCGGACGTCTGCTCGAATTGCGCGAGGTCGTCGCGCCACGTGTGTGGCGTCGTCGGGCACGTCGAGTCCGGGCCGCTGATTTCGGTGGCGATCCAGCGCTTGCCCGCGGGCAGGTGCATGGTGAGCCAGCCGATACGTGCGGCCATATCCTCGATGCAACCGTAGAAATGCCCGTCGGCCGCGTCGTATTGGCCCTCGCTGAGCAACCGGGCCATGCGGCTGGTCTGGTACGCGTACTTCGGATCCGCCGGATTGATCGCGACGTCCAGATTGTTCGACGCGAAACTGGTAAGCACGACGACGAGCGACGGATGCAGCGCGTGCACGGTCTCGGTGAATGCGGCCAGCAGTACCAGATACTGGTCGGTGGTCCCGCGCCAATACACTCCATCGGCGGCGGCGCCGACATCGCCGATTTCATTTTCCGCCTGGACCCAGATCTGCCGGCCCTGCGCAAGCCAGGGCAGCAGTGGCGTGAGAAAGTCGCGCACGTCCTGTTGGTAACGAGTCTTCGTCTTGAACGGAAATCCGGCGTTTGGCCAATCTTGAATCGCGCCGTACGTCGTGTCGACGTTGGCCGGGTCCGCATTATGGAAAGTGACTACGAGATTCAGCCCGGCATCCAGGAAGGGGCGCAAGTCGGCATCCGTCCCGTCGAGCGCGGCGTTGACACGCACCCACTGCGCGTTCAAGTCCACGGCATACCCGGGCATGTCCGGACGCTTGCCGAGGCTCGACTGGACGCCAAATGGGTGTGCAATCGCGACCGTGGCGCAGAGGGCCAGCGCGAGCGTGAGCAACCATTTGCCTCGTGCAGGTAGCGTGGCGGTCCGCGTATCTGTGGCGGCGTTGGTGAAAGTGCAACGCATGGCGACATCCTCCGTAAAATCGCTTGGTGACAAGCGTCTAACGGAGAACGCTGCGCAAACGTTTACCGGTGGGAGCGGCAATATGTAACAGACTGCGTTCGCGCAGTACAACCTGTGCCGCTCATTTTCATTACGCTGTTTCGGCCGCCAATTCGAGCGCCTCGACCATGCGCGCGACCCGCGCCTCCAGCGCCTCGGTGGTCAGCTTTTCGCGGAACATTTCCACCATCAGCGGAAACGCGAAGGGCGTGGGCCGCGCGGGTTGCAGCAGCAGCGCGCGACTCCCGCGCAGGCGCGAGAGGGCCGTCGCAAGGCGCGGCGCATCGAGATGCCGCTCGAGCACTTCGCGCACGGCCTGTGCCAACAACAGGTTGTCGGGATCGTATTGCGCGAAGACATCGTAGAGAAGACCGCTCGAGGCCTGCAGTTGCCGGTTCGACGGCGGTTGTCCAGGATAGCCCTGGAACACGAGTCCCGCGACGCGCGCGAGTTCGCGGAACTGGCGCCGTCCCATTTCGGCGGCGTTCAGCCCCGCGAGGATGTCGGCCTCGACGCCGGGCGCGGCCAGCAGGCGGCCAAGGTCACCCAACGAGAAGTCGACAGGTCCGGGCGAGAGCAATCCAAAACCGTAGTCGTTGACCATCAGGCTGAAGGTGCGCGGTACTTCGCGCGACAAGCGATACGAAAAAAGCGTGGCGAGCCCCAAGTGCGCAAGCCTTCCTTCGAACGGGTAGAAGAAGAGGTAATGGCCGTCGCGCGTCGCGATGCGCTCCACCAGCCACTCGCGCTCGTCCGGCAAGGCGGACCATCGGCGCTGCAATTCCAGCAGCGGACGCACCAGGCGCAATTCCGGCGACGCGTAGATGCCGTGCCGCGCCTGCGCAATCAAGCCGCGCGTGCGGTCGGCCAGAAGTGTCGACAGTGCCATCTTGCCGCCCGACCAGCGCGGTACGATCGCCTTGGTCGACGCGGCCGGCTTGACCCACGCCGTCATTTCCTTCACCCGCACGAATTCGAGTACGCGCCCGGCGAACACGAAGCAGTCGCCGGCGGCGAGCCGCGCGATGAACGATTCTTCGACGTGCCCCAGCTTGTGGCCGTTGCGGAACTGCACGCTGATGCTGGCCTCGGACACGATGGTGCCGATCGATGCGCGATGACGGCGCGCGATGGCCGCATCCGGCACCCGCGCAACGCCATCGTCGCCGATGACGACACGCCGGTACTCGGGATACGCGTTGAGGCTGGCGCCGCCATGGACGACGAAATCCAGCGCCCACTGCCATTGCGCGCCGGACAATTCCGCGTAGGCGTGGGTGCCGCGGATTTCGGACAGAAGTTCGGTGGCAACGAATCCGCCGCCGAGTGCACAGGTGACCAGATGCTGGACGAGCGCGTCGAGTGGTCCGCGCAGCGGCGTGCGCGGTTCGAGGCGTCGTTCGGCGGCGGCCTCGCGCGCGGCGGCGGCTTCCACCAACTCCAACGCTTGCGCGGGCACGATCGTGATCCTGGAAATCGCACCCGGCTGGTGGCCGCTGCGTCCGGCACGTTGCAGGAGTCGCGCCACGCCCTTGGGTGAGCCGATTTGCAGCACCTGGTCCACCGGCGTGAAGTCCACACCCAGATCGAGGCTCGACGTGCACACGACGGCCTTCAGCTTGTTCAGGCGCAGGCCTTCCTCGACCCAGTCGCGCACCTCCCGTTCCAGCGAGCCGTGATGCAACGCGATGCGGCCCGCCCAATCGGGGCGCGCGGAGAGAATCGCCTGGTACCAGATTTCGGTGGCCGAGCGAACGTTGGTGAAGACCAGCGTGGATTGCGCGCCGTCGATGGCGCGGATGACCTGCGGCAACAGTTTGAGTCCGATGTGGCCGGCCCACGGGAAGCGGTCGATCGTGGCGGGATGCGCGGTGGCGATCTCGATCGTTTTGGCGTCGAGGCCCTTGACGACGCGTCCGCCGGTCGCGCGAACGCCGGTCAGACAGATGAGTGCCTGGTCGAGATTGGCGAGCGTCGCCGACAGGCCCCACACCCGCAGCGCCGGATGGACCGAGCGCAATCGCGCCAGCGCGAGTTCGAGCTGCACGCCGCGTTTGCTCGACATCAGTTCGTGCCACTCGTCGACGATGATGGCGGACAGATGCGCGAGACGTTCCCGCCAGTCGGCGCGCGCCAGCATCAGCGTCAGGCTTTCCGGCGTGGTGACGAGCGCCGTGGGCAGCCGCTTGTTCTGCCGCGCGCGCGCCGAGGACGCGGTGTCGCCGGTGCGCACATCGACGGTCCAATGCGGCTGCAGTGCACGTGCCGCCCGTGCAAGCGCGATACCCGTGTCCGCGGCCAGCGCGCGCAACGGCGTGATCCAGAG
>JAYTIR010000180.1:0-15710 GCA_043731765.1 Burkholderiales bacterium | reverse complement strand
CCGGCCATGTCTTTACGTTGCACGCGGAACTGGAAGGCATGCGGCTGGCGCCGGCCTTCGAGCAACTCATTGTCGGGTGGAAAGCCCAAGGGTGGACATTGGGGCCGACGCGCGGGCTGTTCGAGGCCGTCGAACCGATGGCGCTGCCGCGCTGCGCAACGGGACCGGGAACGATTCCGGGCCGCACCGGCACGTTGCTGGTGCAAGGGCCCGAATTCCTGGCCGATGTCGATCTGGCACGGGCGGCCTGACGGGGGGGCGTGCAGAGCAAGGCTTTGCCGGAGAACACGGAGAAACACATTCAAGATTTTTCAGTATTTGATCAAGTTTCAACGAGGAGTTACCGAGGGTCGGCAAGAAAGTGGTGGAACTCGCCGCCGACTGTTCCCTCAGTGTTCTCTTTACACCACAACCGGTCGGCCCCGGGGCAAGCGACGACCACTAGGGCTTGTGCCCGTGGCTTTCCTTGAGGCAGCATGATGAAGACTTCCCGAAATACGACCCTTTCCCGTTGGAGGCCCATGGTCGAACGCAAGCTGCGCCCCGCCCCTTCCACGCTGCACCTCCTCCCCTCCCGCAAACCCGCCAAGACCGGTTCTGCGTCCGCGACGAAACTCTTCGTCCTCGACACGAATGTATTGATGCACGACCCGACGAGCCTGTTCAGGTTCGAGGAGCACGACATCTACCTGCCGATCCTCACGCTCGAGGAACTCGACAACAACAAGAAGGGCATGACCGAGGTCGCGCGCAACGCCCGCCAGGTCAGCCGCTTCCTCGACGAACTGGTGACCGCGCTGGGGGAAACCAGCGACGCCATTGCCAAGGGCCTCCCGTTGTCGGCCAAATCGAATGGCGCGGCGACGGGCCGGCTGTTCCTGCAAACCGAGAACATTTCGACCGCGCTTCCATCCTCGCTGGCCGGCGGCAAGGCCGACAACCAGATCATCGCCGTCGTGATGCACCTGTCGCAGAACCAGCCGAACCGCAACGTGATCCTTGTGTCGAAGGACATCAACATGCGGATCAAGGCGCGCGCGCTGGGCATCGCCGCCGAGGACTACTTCAACGACAAGGTGCTGGAGGACACCGAACTCCTCTACTGCGGCACGCGCGAGCTGCCCGCGGACTTCTGGGACAAGCACGGCAAGGGCATGGAATCGTGGCAGCAGGGCGGGCACACGTACTACCGGGTCACCGGCCCGATCATCACGTCGCTGTTGCAGAACGAATTCCTCTATCTGGAAAAGAAGGATGAGGCGCCGTTCTACGCGGTCGTCAAGGAAATCACCGGCAAGACGGCGCTCCTGTCCACGCTCAAGGACTACACGCACCAGAAGAACAACGTGTGGGGCATCACCGCGCGCAATCGCGAGCAGAACTTTGCGCTGAATCTGCTCATGAATCCCGAGATCGACTTCGTCACGCTGCTGGGCCAGGCCGGCACCGGCAAGACGCTGCTCACGCTCGCGGCGGGCCTCATGCTGACGCTCGAGTTCAAGGTCTACACCGAGATCATCATGACTAGGGTCACCGTTCCGGTCGGTGAGGACATCGGCTTCCTTCCCGGCACCGAGGAGGAAAAGATGAATCCGTGGATGGGCGCGCTCGAGGACAACCTCGACGTGCTCAACAAGACCGACGACGAGGCCGGCGAGTGGGGCCGTGCGGCCACGCGCGATCTCATCCGTTCGCGCATCAAGGTGAAGAGCCTGAATTTCATGCGCGGCCGCACGTTCATCAACAAGTTCCTCATCATCGACGAGGCGCAGAATCTGACGCCGAAGCAGATGAAGACGCTGATCACGCGCGCCGGTCCGGGCACCAAGGTCGTGTGCCTGGGCAATATCGCGCAGATCGACACACCCTATCTCACCGAAGGCAGCTCGGGCCTGACCTATGTCGTCGATCGCTTCAAGGGATGGGGACACTCGGGCCACGTCACGCTGCAACGCGGCGAGCGCTCGCGGCTGGCCGATCACGCAGCCGAGGTGCTCTGACCCAAACCGAAGCGTCGGCGCGCGACCCGAGGTAGCTGCAGCCGCCGGCAGTTCATGCGGCTTCAAGCCGCTGGCGAATGCGCTCGGTCTGCGAATGCAGAGAATTGATGTCGCACGCGGCCAGTGCCTCGGCGGCATTGTTAACCCGCATCACCACATCAAGCCAGGTTCCGCTGTCCGCGCTCAGGCTTGTGCCATGCTTTTCGCGAAAACGTGCCGCATAATACAGCCACGCGCCATCAACAATTCCTTTGCCGAAATGCACAATCGGAATGTCCGCAACTACGCCCAGCCCGTACTTGGCGAGGTAACATCGAAAAGTGAAATCCGTGTCATAACCGTGCCATCCATCAAAGTTCACGGCATCAAAGCCGATGCGGCGCGCAATTTCCGTTCTGGTGGCGATCCATACGCCGTCTAGTGCTTGAATGCCGCCCATCTGTGGGCCAGTCACGCCGAACAGCTGCACGTCAAGTACGCCGTCGCGCGATCGAATGATCACGCCGCGAGCTCGCTGCAATCCCGAATGTGCCCACCCCATTCCCGCCAGCGCCGTCGTGCCGGCTACACCGATGACATCGAACGTGCGCAAATGGCTTTCGATGCGGTCGCCAAGACCCGTGTCCAGAAAGTCCACGTCATCGTGAGAAAATACTGCTATCTCCCCTCGTGCCCGCTGCAGCCCGCGGTTGTACCCGTCGCACAGTGATCGCGCGTCGTGCACGCCCACGACCTCGTGGGCGTGATTCCGCATGGCCCTGGCGTAGCTGGCCGTCACCGCCGCGAATTTATCGGGATCGATACTGCAGATGATCACCGAAATCAGGATTTATCCCGTGATGGCGATTCGCTACGGCGGCCGGTAAATCGCGCGTACGGCGCCCCGCTCACGGTGGACCCGGTAATCGCGCGCAGGGTTGCCTGAAGGTATTGGTGCCCGAAGCGTTGATCGGGTTCCAGATGCGTGCCTTCGGCCCATTCGTTCCAGGCATTGATGAATACCATTCGTTGGTCGGCCAAACGCTGCTCGCACACCCGCTCGACGACTTCGCGCAACCATATCTCGTAGATCTCGGGCGCCGCATTGACGAACGTAAGCGCGTGATCCGGACGCCGCGGGGTATTGTCCCAGGCCGGCATGACGGTTGGATGCAACAGGTAGGATGAATCCGGCCGGGCCAGCCAATCCAATACGAACTGGCGATAGTCGAAGATATTGCCCTCGAAGTGCGGATTGTGCAGATCCTGCTGTCCGTTCACCGGCACTCCATGCAATCCGTGCGGTGGAAAATCGATGGTTGCGTCGAAGCCGATGACCGTCGGGTCCTCGGTGTCGTAGGTCTTCGCAGCGCACAGGTAGATATCGCCGATACCCTCACGCCGGCAAATCCTGCGCCATGTTTCGCCACTGCGACGCGCATCGGGCAATACGCCCGCGCGATAGACGATGAAGAGCGGCTTGCCATCGACCCGGATGTAGCGTTCGTCGCGAAAATGCGGCAGCAACGCGGCCATCAGCTGCTCGTCGTCCGAGGCCTCCGGATTCTGTGCGATCAGCACCTCCCGATCAGCGCCGTCCCAGCGCCGCGTCCAGTTTTCATTCGCCCAGCAAAAACAATAGGGAAAATCAGGATGGCCGGATTGCCGCATTTCCTCCACGGGACGCTCGAGCAGCCGCTTGCCCGCAAACCAGTAAAAGTAGTAACAAAACCCGTAGATGCCATGGGCACGGGCCAGCGCCGCCTGCTGTTCTCTGACTTCCGCCAGGCGCAGATCATAAAAGCCGGTGTCAGCTGGCAGGTGCGGCTGATAGTGTCCGGCGAAGTTGGGCTTCGCGCGCGCCACGTTGGTCCATTCGGTGAAGCCCTTCCCCCACCACTCGTCGTTCTCAGGAATTGGATGGAATTGCGGCAGGTGAAAGGCGATTGCGCGGACCCGCGGCGTCGGCGTGACTTCTTCTTCGCTCATGCGATATGCACCCGCGCGAGCTGCCCACCCGGCATACCGGCAAACGAGTCACCACGGACCAATTCGGCATATTCCCGCCCGAGGCGGCCGGGATCCAGTGTCGTCAGCGCACGCGTCCGAGCGGCGGAACCTAGTTCGGCGGCCCATCCCGGCGCGGTTCGGAGGTCGCCAAGCAACTGCAGAAGCTGCGAGTGCGACGCATAGCACAAACCATCCACCCGGTCCTCGATGTATTCCGCCCAGCGTGACGCCTTCGGACAAAGCACGGGCAGCCCAAGCGCCCTGGCCGCGAAAAATTCGTGCATGCCGCCTTCGTAATACCAGATTCGAGGTCGCAGCACCAACGCATCCAATCCACTCAGGAACGACTGCACGCCGCCCTGTGTGCGTGGAACGAACTTGACACTCCTTACGTCACCGAATACGAATCGAAGCCTGCCAGGGTCATAGATTGCCAGTTCGTCGGCGCACTGCCGCAGCGACTGCAGCGCCTCTCCCGCATCATCGTCCAGCACAGCGTGGCAGCACTGTCCTACCATGCCAATTCGAAATCTGGCACGCTCCTCGACGCGCCAGACGCCGCGGGCAGGCGGTGCAGGCGCGGAAGGCGCTCTGCCTGTCGTCGGGATTTCCACCGGCGGCGTGACTACCCGATGCCCGGCGCCAAATCGCGCCGCGTGTGCGGAGGAAAAGAACGCGAGCTCGAGCGGCCGCGCGCCGTCGCGAGCAATATGGCGCAATTGATCGAGACTCACCGATGGCGCGACACCACCGCAGAACACGATCACCCTTGCCGATTCAACGTGGTCGAGCCAGGCCAGGTTTTCGGTGTCGACTCCGACGACGATGTGCGTCCCCGTACGGGGATAGGCGCCGATCGTCGCGTCGAGCCCGCGCCACGGTCGGCCATCAATGTCGCCGACTCCCTCCGCGTCAGTTGCCCAAAGGCTTGCGTCAAGCATCGACGACAGGCGCCGAAACAGCCAGCCATCGTCGTGCATTGGCGCATGAACACGGCCGATCAGGTGAATATCCCGGGAGCCTCTTGCGCGCAAGCGATGCATGTCCGCACCACGTGCGCCTTTGCCGGCCGCGACGAGTGCCAGGTCCGCGAAGATCGGCAGCGCGCGCTCGCACAGTAATTCCGGGCTTTCCCGCCGATGCACGAGACGCGCTTCCTCGACCAGCTTCAGGTTGCGTACGATCGCCGGATAGGGATCACGCAGTGTCGTCGCCCTCCGAATCAGCCGCTCCGCCTCGTCGAGTTTGTCGCGCCCGAGTTCGATGACGCCGAGCATGTGCAGGGCGTCATGCGTATCCGGCGCACGTTCCAGAACCGTACGGTAATCTCGTGCCGCCTCTTCGCTGCGCGCGGCCAGTTGATGCGACAGCGCGCGCTCCATGATCGCGCCGAGCCTGTCCTGCTCTGCTTCGCTCACGTCCGGCCATTCGCGGGCGGGTGCGCGGTACGACGACACTCGCGGCGCCGAAAGCCCGGCGGGTGCGGCGCCTTGGCCCTCGGCCAGCGCGCCATGACAGCTCTTGTACCGGAGCCCGCTGCCGCAGGGACAGGGGCTGTTGCGCGAATTCGGCGGCGTGATCGACCCGGCGTCCATAGTCCGTGGCAGGTCGAAGTTCAGTCGGCCTTCGCGGCATCGGGAACCGCGGGCACGCGAGCGTCGATCACGTACTGCAGCGCATAGAGATCCTCGAGATCGCTGAAGTCCTTGTACGCTATCGACAAGTTGGCGGTGTGCAATCGACCGGGACCGCGCCGCACGACGACCGGGTCGAGCCAGCGCGGCTGCACCAGCGGCTCCATGGCGGCGACGTGATAGCCGGTTTGCTCGAACAACGCCCTCAGGCTCTCCCGCGTGAAGAACCGGACGTGCGTAACATCGAGGACGCCATTGGCCCCGTAATCCCAATGACCGGCGGCCAGTTGGTCGAGATTGGCCAGATTGCGGATGTTGGGGATGCTGGCCAGGACACGCGTGCCCGGGGCAAGCCAAGCCCGAATGCGAAGCAGCGTTCGCCAAGGGTCGTAGATGTGTTCGAGCACGTCAAGCAACAGCACGGCACCTATCCGCAAATCACCGATATGCTGTGAAAGGTCGACCGTATCGACGCTTTCACAAATCACGACATCGAGGAATTGGCGCGCGTATTCTGCCGCGTGCGGATTGAGTTCGATCCCGATGACTTTGGTGCCCGGAAACTTGGCCTTGATGAGCTTGCCCGTGGCGCCGCCGCCGCAGCCGATATCGAGTACTACACCCGGCGGTTCGTTGATGAAGCTGGCGATCTCGACGCGGGGGTTTTCGTGATAGACCGGGTCAAAGGGCACATCGGCGCCGAGATGCGTTTTCCAGACGGGTTCCATTGGCAAGAGATAGATGATGAATGTTCAGTAGCTGCCGGCCGAGGCAAAATTCTCGAAGCGCGTATGTTCGCCAAGGAAGGTGAGGCGCACCGTGCCGATCGGTCCGTTGCGCTGCTTGCCGATGATGATTTCGGCCACGCCTTTTTCCTGCGTGTCGGGGTTGTAGACCTCGTCGCGGTAGATGAACAGGATCACGTCTGCATCCTGTTCAATTGCTCCCGAGTTATGGCTGACGATTCCATCGGCCAGCCATGAAGCAGGACCCGGAACGGTCAGGTCGAACACTTCTTCCTCGCCATCGGCGCAAACTTCCACCACACGATCCCAGTACAGGTCATTCGTCGCCCAGCGGCGCAGGCCGTCGTCCTTCAAGAGGTCGGCATAACTTGCCATCGTGTCGCGCGACGGCGCAAAAGCGAAGTGGGCCGCGCCTCCATAGCTCGTGCCTCGCAGTGCAGCCATCCTGCGCGTGGACACGCCGTTTGCCTTCATGCTTGCGCGAACCTCGGTGAAGACTTCCTGCGGCAGCGTATCGACGTTGGGATTGGTAGCCACGTACGCCAACGCATTCGCGAGCGCTCTGCCTGCATCGACGCGCGCGCCAGCCACGCCGACGCGTTCGAGGAAAATTCGCTGTTGCGCCGCGCCCGAGACATCCACATTGAACACGGGGCGATACTCCTTTTGGACGACCGAACGGATGCGCGCGACAATGCCGAAACGCAGCAATAGCGCCGCAACGTCGCGCGCCAATCCTTCGCTGCGGGTGCTGAAATAAACCCGCGGTGCACCACGTTGGCCAGCTTTGCGGACGTGGATCGAGCCATCGGTCGCCCACAAATGCCGGAGCAGCAATGCCGTTTGGTCGTTGGCCAAACGAAAGTCCTCCGCCGGCAGTCGCTTCTGGTGCGATCGCTGGTCGAATCCAACCTGGCGCGCGAGTTGTATCAATTCGTCGTCACGCCAACGCAGTGTGGACTCGGGTTCCGGGACGTGCCGGGCCAGTGCAATGCGGTCGCCCGGGGTTATTTCACCCATTGCGACCCATCCAGTCCCCGTGAGCACCTTGTGCTTCGCCGTCGCGCGCAATATACGGCCGCTCGCGAGTGACATCCGCAGGATCGGTTTGACGCCTACCGACCAGACGCAATCGCTGCGGGCGCTCACGATGCGACGTTCGTCGTCGCATGCGAGAACCTCGGGCTGGGTGCCGACCAGCTCCCGAATCGGAACGCGAGAGCCGTCCGAACAGAGCACCATGGTGTCGCCGGTAACGCATTCCCGCAAATCCGACATCACCGGCCGCTTGTTCGGCCGCTGCTCGAGCGAGCGGTTCAGCTGCGAGCACGCCATCACCGGCACTTTCAATTCCTTGGCCAGCGACTTCAGCGCGCGCGAGATTTCCGAAATTTCCGTCGCGCGATTCTCGCCGGTCGACGATGCCTGCATCAGCTGGATATAGTCGACGATGACGAGGCCGAGCTTGCCGTATTGCTTCGCGAGGCGCCGCGCACGCGAGCGAACTTCGATGGCGTTCAGTGCTGGGGTCTCGTCGATCAGAATTGGCGCTTCGTTGAGGCGGCCGAGCGCGCCGGACAACTTTTCCCAATCGTCCGGACCGAGTCGGCCCGTGCGCAGTTTGTGCTGGTCGAGCTTGCCGACCGACCCGATCATGCGCAAGGCGAGTTGCGATGCGCCCATTTCCATGGAGAACACGGCGACGGGCAGTTTGAGGTTCAGCGCAATGTGCTCGCCGATGTTGAGCGCGAGCGAGGTCTTGCCCATCGACGGCCTGCCTGCCACCACCACCAGGTCACCTTCCTGCAGCCCGGACGTCATCCGGTCGAGATCGGCGTAGCCCGTGGCCACGCCGGTAACATCGGATGGGTCGTCGCGGTTGTAGAGCGTCTCGATGCGGTCGACCACGCCGGTCAACAAGGTGCCCAGGCGCTGGAAATTCTGCGCACCGCGCGAGCCCTGCTCCGCGATGTGCAGGACTTTCGCCTCGGCCTCGTCGAGCACGGCCTTGGCGCTTCGGCCCAGCGGGTTGTACGCCGTATCCGCAATTTCACCGGCGGTTGCCGCGAGCTGACGGAGGATCGAGCGTTCGCGGACGATGTTCGCGTAATGGCGGATGTTCGCCGCCGTCGGCACGTTCTGCACCAGCGCGCCCAGGTACGCGAGCCCGCCGACATAGTCGAGCTTCTGCACCGATGCCAGGGACTCCGACAGCGTCACGACGTCGACCGGTTTGCCTTCCCCGCCGAGCAGGATGACATGCCGGAAAATGAGGCGATGGGCGTCGCTATAGAAATCGTCCTCGACCACGACGTCACCGACGCGGTCGGCGGCCTCGTTGTCGAGCAGCAGGCCCCCGAGAATGGACTGCTCCGCCTCCAGCGAATGCGGCGGCAGCTTCAGTGCTTCGAGTTGGGGATCGTCGGGCATAGGGAGCAACGTCAGCGAAATTCTATTTTACTGCGCGGATGGTGTTTGCGCGTATAAGCCAAAAGCAAGAGGCCGCGCCATTTATCGGCGCGGCCTCTTGCGTGGGCAGTCCGGTGCGGCCTTGATCAGCCCTGGACCGTGTCGCCCAGAACGGACACCGTGATGTTGGCCATGACGTCGTGGTGAGGTGCCACCACCAGCGGATAGTCACCGACCAGCTTCAGCGGGCCCGCCGGCATTCGGATCATCGCCTTTTCCACCGCGAGACCCTGCGCCTGCAGCGCCTCGACGATGTCAACGTTGGTCACGGAACCGAACAGTCGGCCGTCGACACCGGCCTTTTGGGTGATCTTGATCGTCACGCCTTCGAGCTTGGCGCCGAGCGCCTGTGCGGCTTCGAGCTTGGTGTTGGCGGCGGCTTCCAGCTCCGCGCGCTTGCCTTCCAGAAGCTTGATGTTCGCCTCGGTGGCACGCTTCGCTTTTCCCTGCGGGATCAGAAAATTGCGGGCGAAACCGTTCTTGACCTTGACGACTTCGCCCAGGTCGCCGACGTTGGCTATTTTTTCGAGCAGGATGATTTGCATGGTCTCATCGCTCTCAATGACGGTCGGTGAACGGAAGCAGCGCCAGGAATTGCGCGCGCTTGATCGCGGTGCCAAGCTGGCGCTGGTAACGGGCCTTGGTGCCCGTGACGCGCGCCGGCATGATCTTGCCGTTTTCCTGCACGAAATCCTTCAGGACGTCGATGTCCTTGTAGTCGATCTCGACGACCTTCTCGGCCGTGAAGCGGCAGAACTTGCGGCGCTTGAACAACGCATTTCCGCGATCGCGCTTCTTCAGGTCCTTCTTGTTCTTGCCTTTACCTCTTCCGATGGGACGGGGCATATCGTTTCCTTTGTTCTCTCTAAGCCAGATGCGTTATTTACGCAAATTAGTTACGCAAATTAGTCACGCAAATTCGTTATGTGCAGCGCGACGGTCACGCCGGTCCGGTAGCGCCGCGCGAGGAATCCCTCGCAACACAGGGCGCTCCCGACGGCCTTGGCGGCCAGTTTCCGGGCCACGTCACCGAATGCCACCGCGAACAGTTCGCAATCGACGTTGCGCTCGCCACCGGCTTCCGCCTGCACCGATTGGTGTTGCAGGCTGCAGTCTATTGCCGGAATTCCGGCGGGCGTGTAGCGAAGGTCGCCGCGTTGCGTAAGCAGGGCATCGAGCGTCAACCGGTTGCTTGCCGGCACGTGTTCGGTCAGTCGGCAGGGGCGGCAGCGGAATCGGCGACCGGGGCGGTTTCGGCCTCCGGCTCGCTGCGGGCCTCGGAACGCACCTCAGTTCGCACATCAGCCCTGGGCTCACCATCCCTCGACAGTGACCTCGCCTTTTCTTCCTTCATCATCGGCGACGGCGCGACTTTCGCTTCGGTCGTGGCGACAATGAGGTGGCGCAACACCGCGTCGTTGAACTTGAACGCATGCTCGAGCTCACCCAGCGTCTCCTGGTTGCACTCGATGTTCATCAGGACGTAGTGCGCCTTGTGAACCTTCTGGATCGGATAGGCCAGCTGGCGGCGGCCCCAGTCCTCGAGTCGGTGGATCAGGCCCTTGTGGCCCGTCACCATCGTGCGGTACCGCTCGATCATCGCGGGCACCTGCTCGCTTTGATCCGGGTGCACGATGAATACGATTTCGTAATGACGCATTGGCAGAGCACTCCTTTCGGTCGGTTGATTGGCGGCCCTCATTGGCCAAACCGTTGTTGGCGACTGCTTTTGGGCCACCGGCGGCCTCCCCGTCTGCGGCGGGTGAGGCAAGGGAACCGATGATTATAGGGCATTTCGCGTTATCGATCAATGAGGTAGACGCGCCATCGCGCGGGTCGACGCCATCGTTCCGGAAAATCCCGGGGACGCGTAAATGCCTTCCTGTTCAACGCTCTAGGGAAACAACCGGTGTCCGGATACCGGATGCGGCGCGCGCAATCAGCACGTCCCGTTCAGCCTTCCCCATTGCCGCGATTTCCTTCACTCGCGCATAAAACCGCGGCAGGCTGTCGCCTTCCTGCGCGAGCAGCGCGCGGAACGCGGGGATCTGCGCCGTGTACAGCGCGACCGACGTGAGACTGGCGTTGTTCGGGCCCTGGTTGGCGTAGCCTGCAAACCAGCGGTCGTAACCGGCCATTCCGGCCTCCCCGGCCTTGGCAAGGTCGAACGCCCCCTTCATGGCCGCGAAGGCCGCGATCTTTTCCGCACGCTTGACGTCATCGGGCGCGTCGCTTGCGTAGACAGACGTCAAGCGTTCACGCGTTTCGCGGATGAGATCGCGGAACACCGTGCGCTGCCGCTGTGCCCGCGCGAATTGCGCGTCGAGCTCCGGGTTACCCTCGGCCTTGAGCCAGCGCTCCACACCGGCTTCCTCGACGGCCGCCGCAAACGATTCGTTGAACACCGAGTCGTCCTTGACATACACGATCTGGTGCGCAAGTTCATGGAACATGAGCCGCGCGAGTTCGGTCTCCGGCCAGCGGACGAACGTAGACAGGATGGGGTCGTCAAAGTAGCCAAGCGTTGAATAAGCGGGAACGCCACTCACGTGGACGTCGTCGCCGGTCGCGGCCAGGCGCGCGGCTTCCGCACGCGCTTCGCTTTCATGAAAATAACCGCGATAGCTGACGCACCCGGCCACCGGGAAGCACCATTGACGCGCAGCGAGCGACAGGGGCGGCGCGGCAAAGACGTTCCACACGACAAAGGGGCGGCCAAGGTCACTGTATCGCGTGAAACTGCGGTTGTCCGGCAGCCCGAGCTCGCGAATCGCGTAGGCGCGGATGGCCTGCGCGCGCGCGAGACGCCTGGCCAGCGCGGCGTCGTCGCCCTGCGCGATGACTTCGTCGATCGGTTTGGCGCGCGCGAGGATGTCGAGCTGGCCCGAGGCGCCCTGCCAGTAGTAATCCGCGGTTGCAAAGGCGCCGCAGCCGGCGAGCAATACGCCCGCCAATCCGGCCAGCGCCGCTTTGATCACATCCATCGAAAGTCGTAGTCCGTGGCGGGAGGGAAAGCGCTATCGTAACGCCTGCCCGGAAGAAACAACCTGCGCAATGCGAACTTCAATCATCCATGCCGTTTTTGCCACGACGGTCAGCGCCCTTGCGGCCGGCCTTGCTGGCGGCGCGTCCGCGGCCATCTTCAAGTGCGTGGACGAAGGCAGCCAGCCGATCTACCAGGACAGCCCGTGCCCGCCCGGCAAGGAGTTGCGCAATTTCGACACCGATCCCGCGGATGTCTCGGTCATTCCTTTCCGGGCCGTTCCGGGCACCACCACGACGCTGGTGGCGCCGAAAGCAGCAAAGGCGCCGCCCACGCCCAAGGCCGACAAGAAGAAGGATGCCGCGACGGTCGTCGACATCGCGCAGCGCAGGTTCATCGTTCCCGGCATGAACGAAGGCGAAGTGGTCGCGAAAATCGGGCAGCCCGACATGACGAGCGGAGGCAAGGGCCGCAAGACGTCGCGCTGGAGTTACCTGCCGGCAGCAGGCGATGCGCAGACAATCACCACCGTCGTGTTCGATTACGGAAAGGTGATCGAGGTCGAGCGCAAGGTTGTACGGTGAGGGCCCTGGTCCAGCGGGTGCGTGAGGCAAGCGTCATGGTCGATGGCCGCACCACCGGCGCCATCGGTCCGGGACTGCTCGTCCTGGCTGGCGTCGGCGAGGGCGATGCGCCGGAGGATCGCGGCTGGCTCGCGCGCAAGATCGTGCAGATGCGCATCTTCGATGACGCTGCCGGCGTGATGAACCTTTCCGTCATGGAGACCGGCGGTGGCGTGCTCGCCGTCAGTCAGTTCACGCTGTACGCATCCACGCGCAAGGGTAACCGGCCGTCGTGGTCGAGCGCCGCGCCGCCCCCGGTCGCGCAGCCGGCCTTCGCTGCCTTCCTCCTGGCACTAGAGCACGAACTCGGGCGGCCCGTGGCGAACGGCGTTTTCGGCGCGCACATGGAGGTGGCGCTGGTCAACGATGGTCCGGTCACGATCTGGCTCGATTCGCAAGCGCGGGAATGACCGTCGCGGCCCGCACGCGCGTTGTCCGTCAAGCGCGATCGACGCTGATCCGCCCCGGACCGAATGCCCAGACCATCAGCAAGCCGCCCATGACCGCAGCATTCTTGTAGAACAACAAAGTGTTCATCATCACGTCGTCCGGTTTCATTGCCCAGAAGTTATGGAAGGTCAGCGTGGCCACGACGGTGTATGCCACGAGCACAAGCGCCGCCCAGCGCGCCTGCCAGCCGACGATGAGTGCCAATCCGCCGCCCAGTTCGACAAGTATCGACAACGGCAGCAGCACGCCCACCATCGGAAGTCCCGCGCTCGCCATGTAGCCGGCAGTGCCCGCGTAATCGGTAATCTTGCCGTAGCCCGCCCACATGAACAGCAGCGCCAGCAGCACGCGGCCGACCAGCGCCGCCACATCCTTCTTCGAATTCATGGTTTCCCTCCTCAGTTGAGATCAAACACAAGAACTTCGGCGCCGGCACCCTCGGCTAGCGAGATCTGCGTTTCGTTTTCAATTTTGGCGGCATCACCCGCTGCCAATGTTACGCCGTTGACCGTTACCCTTCCGCGCGCGACATGTACGTAAGCGCGCCGGCCCGGCGCGATCGCCTGCGTGACTGATTCGTGGCCGTCCAGAAGCGCGGCGTAGATCCGCGCGTCCTGATGGATGGTCACCGCCGCGCCTGAACCTTCCGGTCCCGCGAGCAGGGCCAATTTGCCTCGCTTGGCATCCGCTTCAACGCGGCTCTGCTCATAGGACGCCGGAATGCCGCGCGCAGACGGCTCGATCCAGATCTGCAAAAAGTGAACGCCTTCGGTCGTCGACGGGTTGAACTCACTGTGCATTACGCCGCGGCCGGCGCTCATCCTTTGCACGTCGCCGGGCGTGATGATGGAGCCATTGCCCAGGTTGTCCTGGTGCGACAACCGGCCTTCCAGCACATAGGAAATGATTTCCATGTCGCGATGCCCATGCGTGCCGAATCCCTTTCCAGGCTGCACGAGGTCTTCGTTGATGACGCGCAGCGGCCCGTAGCCCATGTGCTCCGCATCGTGGTAGTCCGCGAACGAAAAACTGTGGAAGGAATCGAGCCAGCCATGGTTCGCATGGCCGCGTTGTCCGGACTTGCGTAACGTGATCATCCAAATCTCCTGGCAGCGCGCACGCAGTCGGCGGGCTCGCCATCCGATGTGAAAGACGCACGACGGCGTGGGTGTTTGTCAAAGCTTGTAAGCCGCCTTGGCCAGGCCGTGCGCGAGCGCTGGGGCGAGTTCAAACGCTTCGTCCTCGCCGATCTTGTGCTCCACCGCGAGTGTCGCAAGGAAGCGGCAGTCCATCCGCCGCGCGACATCGTGGCGCGCCGGAATGGACAGAAATGCGCGCGTGTCGTCATTGAACCCGACCGTGTTGTAAAAGCCGGCGGTCTCCGTGACCTGTTCGCGAAACCGCTGCATGCCTTCGGGGCTGTCGTAAAACCACCACGAGGGCCCTAGCTTCAGGACCGGATAGTGGCCGGCAAGAGGTGCCAATTCACGCGAATAGGTCGTCTCGTCGAGCGTGAACACGATGATGGTGAGATCGCGCTCGTTGCCGAACCTGTCGAGCAGCGGCTTCAACGCGCGCACATAGTCGGTGCGGGTCGGGATGTCGGCGCCCTTGTCGCGGCCATATTCGCGGAACACGAGCGGGTTGTGGTTGCGAAAGCTGCCGGGATGGATCTGCATCACCAAGCCGTCGTCCAGGCTCATTTTCGCCATTTCGGTCAGCATCTGGCCACGGAACGACTCCGCCTCGTCGGGGGTGATCGCACCGGAAAGCGCGCGATCCAGCAGCCGCTGACATTCGACGGCCGTGAAATCCGACGTGCGCGCCGTCGGGTGACCATGATCGGTCGAGGTCGCGCCCATCGTCTTGAAGAAAGCGCGCCGGTTGCGATGCGCGGCGAGATACCCGTTCCATGTCGACGTGTTCTCGCCGGTCAATTCCGCGAATTGCGCGACGTTGCCCGCGAAACCCTCGAATTCCGGGTCGACGACTGGATCGGGACGGTAAGCAGTGATCACGCGGCCCTTCCAGCCGGAGGCGCGGATTTTCTGGTGATGGGCCAGCGGATCGAGCGGGGATTCGGTGGTCGCGATGACTTCGATGTTGAAGCGCTCGAACAGTGCGCGTGGGCGAAATGCAGGCTGCGCCAGGCACTCGTTGATGCGGTCGAAATAGCGATCGGCGGATTCGGCGGTCAGCCGCTCGTCGATCCCGAACACCGTATTGAACGCATGGTCGAGCCAGATTCGCGTCGGCGTGCCGCGGAACAGGTGATAGTGCGCGGCGAAGGCGTGCCAGATCTTGCGTGGGTCCTGCGTGCGGCGCGATCCCTCAGTTGCGTCCGAGCGGCGAGGAATGCCCAGGCCCTCGAGCCGAAGGCCCTGGCTGTACAGCATGCGGAACACGTAGTGGTCCGGCGTGATGAGCAGGGACGACGCGTCGGCGAATGGCGCGTCATCGGCGAACCATTGCGGGTCGGTGTGCCCGTGCGGACTCACGATCGGCAGATCTTTCACCGTAGCGTAAAGACGGCGCGCAAGGCCGCGCGTCGCGGCATCCGCGGGGAACAGGCGGTCGGGGTGGAGGTTCAGCGGAATTGCCATATCGATTCCTCAATGACAGTCCATCATGCAACGCCAAGATACCGCGCGAGCGTGACCCGCGTCCCGTCCCGGAACAGCGCAACGACATTGCCGCGCACGGCGTCGCGGAACGCATGATGCGCGACAAGATCGGCGCCGAACACGGACTTGAGATCGAGGAAGCCATCGGCAATGGAACCAGCGTCGTCCCGCGCGTCGCGCACGATCTCCGCA
>JAYTIR010000179.1:0-5272 GCA_043731765.1 Burkholderiales bacterium | reverse complement strand
CGCTGGCGATCAAGTCCGATGGTTCGCTTTGGGTGTGGGGCAACAATCTCAACGGGCAAGTCGGCGACGGCAGTACCAATTCACACCTAAGTCCCGTTCAGATAATGACCGGGGTCGTTGCAGTCGCCGGGGGTTCCCAGCACAGCGTCGCAATCAAGACCGACGGCAGCGTGTGGACGTGGGGCTCCAACAAATACGGTCAATTGGGCGACAGTACAACGGTCGACAGTCGGATACCTATGCGCATTCTCGCGGCGGGGGGGCAGGCTGTCGCCGCAGGCGGTTTTCACTCGCTCGCGATCAAGACGGATGGAACACTTTGGGCCTGGGGTCTCAATTCGCGCGGTCAGATTGGCGACGGCAGCACGCAGAACAAGTCGACACCCATACAAGTTCTGACCAAAGTACAGTCGGTCGTCGCCGGGCAGCACTTCAACATTGCCAGGAAAACGGACGGCTCCGTATGGACTTGGGGCGCCAATCAATCGGGAACGCTTGGTCCCGGCGCGGCCGGTCCATACAATTCTGTGCCGTCCGAAAATGCCTACCTGCGCAATTCTTCCGTGTTCGCCGGAGGCGCCGAACATGCCATCGCTGTGGATGCAGTTGGCCAGGTCGTCACGTGGGGCGACAACAGCAACCAGCAGTTGGGGATCTCACGGAAGCGGCAGAGTCCGACGCCGACCCCGCCGGCGGATCCGGTGACACCGTTCGCCGGCACGGTGCTGGTGGTGGAGTTCTTCAATCCGACAATTCTGAATGGTGCCGGCAATCCTGGAATCGGGCACTACTTCATTACAGCGTCCGCTTCGGAAGCCGCCGGCATCGACGCTGGTCTGGCGGGGCCGGGGTGGCAACGTACCGGACGGACGTTTCGCGCGTGGGCCGATGTAAACAAGGCGCCGTCCGATGCGGCTTCCGTGTGTCGCTTCTATGCCCGTGCGCCGAACAGTCATTTTTACACCGGCAATCCCGAGGAATGCCAAAGTCTGCGCAATCTCAATCCAGGCAACGATCCCAATCTCGGCTGGGCCTACGAGGGTATCGCGTTCTACGGCGCCTTGCCCGTCAAGGTGGGCTGTCCTGCCGGATTCAATCCGGTTTACCGCTCGTATAACAACCGGTATTCGCCAAACGCTGCGCAGAATGACGGCAATCATCGACTCACGCCAAGCCTCAATGACCATTTGCGCGCAGTCAAATTTTTTGGCTATGCGGACGAGGAAATAGCGCTCTGCTCCCCACAGAATTCGACAAGTGCCGGCGCGGACCTGCAAGCGACATTCACCTATCCCGGGGCCATGGTGCAAAACGGCGCACCGCTCGTGGCGGAATTCACGTTCAGCAACAACGGTCCCGGCAAGGCCGATGGCAGCGGCATCCATGCCGTATTGCCTCCCGAGGTGACGAACTGGGTGTTTACATGCACGCCGAGCGGCGGTGCCGTGTGCCCCACAGAACTGATCGCGGCAGCGCTGCGCTCGGGACTGCGGGTTGCGACCTGGCCAGCGGGCGGGGTATTGACCTTGAAGGCTATCGGTACTGCGCCAACGATCGCGTCCGGCGCCGAACCATCGCTGACCTTTGCCGCAAGCGTCGCGAGCGCGAGCGGCAATCCGGACCCGAATCCTGCTAATGACACACCGCCGGTCTCGAAGACGATCGTCAAAGCGCCGGCCACCTGCAATCTGGCATTCAATCCTCCGACACTTTCGCTCGGACCGGCGGCTCAGCCGGTCAATCTCGGAATCATTGCAGGCGCGAATTGCTCGTGGGTCGTCCAAGCTCGGCCTTCGTGGCTGGCCATCTCCGCGGACAACGGAACTGACGACAGCACGCTGGTCCTGCAACCGGTCGAGAATACCGACAGCGCCGCACGGACCGGCAATCTCGTGATCAGCGGCAAGGCGATCGTCGTAACCCAGGCAGGAACGCCGCTCGCTCGCTGCGGTGGAGTGAGATTGCAGCGCAATGGCGATCAAGTGACCGCAGTAGGACTCACTGGCTCGACCTCGTTTACCGTGTATGCTGAAAACCAGTGCGTTTGGTCGGCGCAAGTGGGTGTACCGTGGATCAAGGTGGTGTCCGGTGCATCCGGCAAGGGCAATGGCGCCGTCAGCTACATCGTCGAACGCAACGACGATACCGTGGACCGGTTTGGCGAAATCGACATTCTAGGGACCAAGTTCACGGTCAAGCAGGCAAAAAGCGATGGGACCGGCCCCGGGACCGACGGCCAGGGCGGAGGCGACAGCGGTGGCGATGGTGGGGATGGGGGCGGAGACGGCGGCGGCGGCGATGGGGGCGGCAGCGAATGAATCGATGACTGATCGGGTGAACGATCGAATAGGCCGGCGCCACTTATGGTCAGTAGCATTGGCTGACAATTGACTGCGCGCGCAAGCGCTTCAAGGGAGGGACAACCATGAACTTGCTGAAACTGCAACTACGATCACAATCTGCGCCTGTCGAAGCGGCGGACGGAAGCGGTCAAGGCCTATCTGGTTGCTGGCCACGATATCGGTCCGGATCGACTGCGGGCGGTTGGGCGCGGACCCGATGAATTGATCGATGCCGAACATCCGTCGAGCCCGATCAATCGACGCGTGCAGATTGCAGTGATCGAATGAGTCAGCGCATCGAATAGTTCAATGGCGAACCTTCGCCGGATCATCGCCGCGATCACTGGCAGCGTGTTCCTCGCGGGCACGCTGCCGGCGCCTGTTCTGGCCCAAAGAACGCCGGTGGCCGCCGACGAGCGATTTGCCGTCGACCATTTCAAGGAACGACGCCTGGCCCTCGTCATCGGCAATAGCAAGTATTCGACGCAGCCGCTGGACAACCCCGGAAACGACGCCCTGCTCGTTGCGCAAACGCTGCGCGAACTCAATTTCGAAGTGCTCGCATTCCACGATCTCGTCGCGAAGGATCTTCGCCGGGTCACGCGCGAGTTCGCACAACGGCTGTCGCGTGAAGACGGCGTGGGCGTTTTTTACTACGCAGGTCACGGTGTTGAGATCAATGGCCGCAACTACCTGCTTCCGGTCGATATCGATGTCGCAGACGAAGAGCAAATCAAGGACGATTCAATGGACCTCGCGGAGTCCTTGATGGATCGACTGGAAAAATCGAAGAAGCGTGTCAATCTCATCATTCTGGACGCATGCCGCGACAATCCATTTCGGCGCGCCAAGAAAAGGGGCTTGGGCGGGGGGCTGGCAGAGATGAATGCGCCGCGCGGAACGCTGATCGCATACGCGACGGAACCGGGCCGAAGAGCGGAAGATGGGACGGGCGGCGCGAACAGCGTCTATACGTTGAATCTTGCGAAGCACATGAAGCGCGAGGGCCTGGAAGTCGAGCGCGCACTGTCCGATGTCGCCATCGACGTCTCGCGGTTGACGCGCCGAACACAAATTCCGTGGAAGTCGGGTCAGTTATTGAGCGACTTCTATTTCAAACCCCTTGATCCGAGAGTCGAACGAGCGCGAAGAGAAGCGGATGATTCCGCCCGAATCAAGGAAGAAATCGACAAGATCGAGGAACGACAACAGATTCGTCTGGAGCAGGAAAAGGCTCAGCGTCGGAGACTTGAAGAATCTATCCAGGCGCTTGCCGATCGCGAGGAAAAGCTCAGGCTCGAGCTCGCTAAGGAGCGGCAGGCTCGCGAAAAAGCCGAGCGTGAAATGCAGCAGCAGTACCAGCTTGCGCAGGCAAATGATCAGCAGAAGCAGCGCGCGCAGCAGCAAGCGGAACGGGATCGGCTTGCCAGGGAAGCAGCCGAGCGCGAACGACTGGCGCGCGAGGCTTCCGAGCGTGAAAAGCTCGCCCGTGAGACTGCCGATCGCGAAAAATCGGCCCGTGAAGCTGAAGAACGAGAACGGGTGGCTGCATTGAAACGGGAAGCCGAGGCGAGCGCGCGGGCGCAGGCGGAACAGCAGCGGCTCGCTCGGGAAAAAGTCATCGCAGACAAACTCGCTCGCGAGAAGGCGGAGCAAGAGCGCCTTGCCGCTGAGGCGGCAGAAAGAACGAGAAAGGCAAGCGAGACCAAGGAACGCCTTGCACTGGCCCGCCTGCAGGAGGAACAGGAGCGCGCTGTGCGAGTTGCTGCTGAACGCGAGCGATTGGCGCTCGCAACAGCAGAGCAGGAGCGGGTGGCGCGTGAGCGTGTGGAAGCAGAACGACTGGCCGCCCAAAAAGCGGAGCAGGAACGGCTCGCCAGGGATCGCCGGGAGAAGGAAGCGATCGCTAAGGCCATCGCGGAACGCGAGCAACTCGCAAAGGCCGCAGCCGAACGCGACAGACAATTAAAGGCGCAGGCCGCAGCGGAGCGCGAGCAACTCGCTAAGGTCGCGGCCGAAGCGGAACGAACAGCTCAGGCACAGTCGGAGGAGCTGCGCATTGCGCAGCAGCGCGCGGAGGCGGATCGGGCCGCGAAGGCACAGGCTGCCGCACAGCAACAGCTTGCCGACTTGGCACGAGAGCGCGACAAGATGCTTTCAGAATCGTGGAAGCGCGAGCAACTCGCGTTGCTTGATGCGAATCGCACCGGTCCTTCGCATCGTCCGGTTGAACAGGTCGCCGCTGGTGCCGATGGCACATTCTTCGTTCGGGGTGTGAAGCTGCCCACCGACGTTGCCATTCGCCGACCTGGTCCCGAAGTCCCGGCCAATTGCGCGGCATTCGGTGGTGCATGGGGGAATGGCCGGTGGGGCAATAGGAGGACGGGCGAGATATGGGTCGAAGAGGTCGCGCCGGACTGTTCCGCAACCGTAGTCTTCGCCAATGGCGGTATTTCCGTTACCAATCAGCCAGCCGGCTTTCGCCGTCTTACAGGACAAATCCGCGACCGCACGCTTTATCTCCAATGGACATCCTCGATTGACCAGCGCCCCTCGAAAGCGGAATTGACGCTGGATGGAAAAAAACTGTCCGGAAACTGGGATAACGCCGAATCGAAAGCAAAGGCAGTGTTCCATCCGATCAGCACGGAGCCCAGGCTGCAGACGGGAATCTTCGCAAACGAGGACCTGATCGAGGATTCCGGCACCGTCGTAACGAGGATCAGCAAGATCAATTTCGACCAGCCTCTGCCAAGAGGGCTTCCGGGAATCCCGGTACTGACCACCCGTGAGCTTCAATCGCTGATCGAGAAAGAGCCGCGGGTCGTCCTGCTTGACGCCTTTCGCGACACGCAGCATATGACGCTGCCCAACAGCGTCTGGATACCGGGGATGGGGGAGGCATTCTTGGGAGCCGGTGAGTTGTGGCG
>JAYTIR010000178.1:0-2284 GCA_043731765.1 Burkholderiales bacterium | reverse complement strand
GGCTCGAATTCGAGCGTGTGGCATTCCAGGCAATGCTGGTTCATATTGACCGGGACAAACGAGCGCCCCGCGGCATCGGGCACGTGACAGCTGTTGCATTCGAGAGTGACGCGGCCCTGGTGTCCTCGGATGTTCGGCTTCAAGTGCTCGTCGTGCGGGAATTTGAGATGTGAATGTTCGACCAGCCGGGCCTTGTCGCTTTGCGCAACGCGCAGGACGTCCTTGCTGCCGGGACCGGTCCACAAAGGGAGGCGGAATTCCGGATGCGCCGCGCCGAAATCGCCGACGTCGGCGAGTTCCGTGCCGGGGAACCGGCGTTTGAGATCCTGGTGACAATCCGCGCACATTCCGGAATCGCGCCGCACGAGGCCCAGGGGGCCCTTGTGATCTGCATGGCAACTCGCGCAGCGCGTGCCGCCGAAAAGATCGACCTGCAGCGACACCGGCAACACGTGGCCCGGAATCTTGTCGTGACACTTGAGGCAATTGCGATCGCGCACCCGCAGGAAAGGAGTTTCATGACACTGGGCGCAATCGCCGCCGAATCCGGCGTGACCCGCGGCAAGCGGTCCCGGATTCCACGACGAGTCGGGAGTGACGGCCATCTTCGCGGTCGCCGCGCGCAGCGAGGGCATCAGCGCGTTGACGACCGGTAGCGCGAGAAACAACAACAGGACCACGCCGGCCAACACCCATGCGGGCCGCCGCTTCGACAGGCCGGTCGCCTCGAGGGTCATGCGCGAGCGGATCCTGATCTCGGCCAGGTCGTCGGGAAGCGGCCGCTTGAGTTCGATGGCCAGCGCGACGTCCGCGCCCGCGGGCGGCGCTTCCACCGCAACACCATAGGGCCCGATTTCGACCGTGGCACCTTCCACCAGCCGGACTTCGGGATCAGGCCGGCCGTCGACCAGCATGGTTGCGGTGCCGACCACGCCAAGTCGGATGCCGCCGCCGGAGGCGTAGATCGTCGCGTGTTCAAGCGCCACCCGCGGATCCGGCAGATGGATGATGCATTGCGCGCCGCGCCCGATCGCGAACGACTCGCCTTCGATCATGCGCGTCACGCGAACGGCCTGCCCCTTGCGGTTACGCGTGACGGTGATGAGCGCGAGATGCATGCGGTGCCTGGCCTACCAGTAGAAGAACACGGACACGACGTGGGCGACGAGTGCCGCGACCAGCGCGAGCGACAGTGGAACGTGTATGAACAGCCAAAGGTCGAGACGCGCCTTCAGCGCCACGGCCCGCCGCGCGCGATTGACCAGTTCCTGCTTGCGCGCCAGGAGCGCGTAGACCTGTTCATTGACCCGCGCATCGTCGCCTCGCAACGTCTTGCCGAGGGTCTGGAGGCCGGCGACGGCAGCGGCCGTCGGACAGTTGCTGTCACGTCCGCGAAACTGCTGGCGCCAGTTGCCGCCGATGCGCGTTTCCTGTGCAGACGCCAATACCAGCCGGTTCACGGTGTCGGGCAGGCCGAGCGCCAGCGGCCGCACGGCGCGATCCAGGTCGGCGATGCCCAGCAACAGCGATTCGAGCGTGTCGTCGCCCAGTGTGTCGGTGATGCGAGGGGGAAAGCGCAGATAGGCAAACACGCCATAGAATCCGGAAAGAATGACGGCGACCATCAGCGCGTAGGCGAGAGTGTGCACGTTCCAGCCGACCTGAAACGCGGCGTGCAGTGTGGCGATGACGAGGAGCGATGCCCCGAGGTAGACGTGCGCCGACAACCAGCCCTGTACCGTACCCATCGTCGAACGGTAGCGACGCTTGCGCACGCCGATGAGCAGCAGCCACAGGACCAGCAAGGCGGAGAGCGTCCCCAGCGTGTACCCCAACCACGTGCCACCATAGGGGCCATTCGGCGGGCGGTGCCAGATGTACGCGCCGATCACCAGCGCGACCACGACCGTTGTCACCTTGAGGTAACGGTACCGGGCATAGGCGAGCAACGATTGATGCCGCACGCTGGACTCCAGGCTTGCGTTTACAGGCGGTCTCGACGCGCCGAATTCGGGATCGAGCCGTCCGAATTGCCGAGTGTATAGGCGCGACGCCGATTTGCACAACCAACGGCAATGCGCGTGTTGTCATCGACAAGACCTGACGGGCTCCCGGGTTTGGAATGAATATGAGTGGGTGCTATGATGCCCCGCACTCCTGCGCCCCCCACTATGAAGCGAATCCTTCGCCTGATGCGCGTTGCGCCCCATGCCGCCATTCTCCTGGCGAGCATTCTGGGAGGGATGGGCGCGGCGCAGGCCGCGAGTTCGGACGACGCGCGCAA
>JAYTIR010000177.1:0-3449 GCA_043731765.1 Burkholderiales bacterium | reverse complement strand
CCGTCCAGCGGCCGGTACTGGCGCTCGAGATCGCGAATCAGCTCGCGCATTTCGCGTGCGATCGGTCGCAGTTCGGGCGCCCCGCGCGGCGACGACGGGCGGACGATCCCCTCGCCGCGCAACAGCGCGCGAATCCCCGCGACCCAGCCGCGCCACGACAGTTGCGCGATCACGACGGTGATCAGCGCGATCGCGAGTCCGAGCGCGATGAAAAAATAGAACAGGTAGCGGCGCGTTTCCGCGCTGCGGCGGTCGACGAAACTCATGTCGTGGACCAGCACCAGTTGCGGCCCCGGTATTTCGGCATCGCTGACGGGACGCGCGGCGACATGCACGGTGCCGCGCTCGGAAGCCAGCACGTGCTCGCCCTCGCCGGCAAACCGGTCGAGATCCGAGCAGCGGATGCCACGGGGAAAGGTCGGCGTGGCGATCGGCGCTTTCGCCGGATCGAGGCACAGGCCCACGGCGAACAGGCGCTCGTCCTGCGTCATCCGGTTGAACAGCGCGACGATTTGCGGTGCGGAGCCATTTTCGATCAGCGTCGACAACTGCTCGGTCACCGCCGAGGCGATCAGGCTGGAACGCATGTCGAGGTCGCGCACGAACCAGCGCTGCATCAGCGAATCGGCGAGCGGCACCGCGACGTAAGCGAAGGCGCCGAGCGCCAGCATCAACGGGATCAGAAAGCGTAGCGACAGTCGCATCGGCGGATATTCCCGTAAAAATTGATGGCGCCCCCGACACGAATCGAACGTGTGACCTTCCCCTTAGGAGGGGGACGCTCTATCCACTGAGCTACGGGGGCGATCGAGCTGCGGCAACGTGCGATTTTAACGCACTGCCCGCCGTCATCGCTCGCGAATCGGCAAAGCGTACGTCTGCTTCAATTCTTCCAGGCTGACCATCGACGTCGTATTGGTGATGTCGAACAGCTTGGTCAGCCGCTCCATCAGGAAGCTGGAGAATGCTTTTAAATCGGGTGCGACAACCTTGAGCAGGTAGTCGGCCTCGCCGGTCACGGTGTGACATTCCTGGATTTCCGCTATCCCGGCGATGGCATGCTGGAATTTCTGCGGCTGCTTATACGGGCCGTTGGCGATGGTGACGCTGACAAATGCGACTACGCTGTAGCCCATTTTTTCCGAATCGAGCCGGGCGACGTAATCCCGGATCAGCCCTGCCTCTTCCAGCCGTTTTTGCCGGCGATAGCACTGCGCCGGCGACAGGTGGACATGCTCGGACAGTTCCACAGTCGACGCGCGGCCGTTGCGTTGCAGTTCAGCCAGGATGCGGCGGTCGATTACGTCGAGGTCATCTGCATGCACGATATACGCACCAAAGTCGATATTCATACAAGAATAATACAAATGTTCGTATTAAAGCAATTGTTTTGCAAGAATGTTGCCATGTTTTAAGGCTATGATTGCATCTGAAGTACTCTTTAACCCATTGAGATCGTGAGCCAGTCATGAACGCACCCCTCCATCCGCTGATCACCCTCGAAAATATCTACGCGGCGGCCAATTACCGGCCGCTGCCCGTCGTGCTTGCGCGCGGCGAAGGCGTCTGGCTGTGGGACGACGCCGGCCGCCGTTACCTCGACATGATGTCGGCGTATTCCGCGGTCAGTTTCGGCCATGCCAACCCGGTGCTGTTGCGTGCGCTGACCCAACAGGCGGCGCGGCTGGCGGTGACCTCGCGTGCCTTTCACACCGACCGGCTGGGTCCGTTCCTTGCCCGGATCTGCGAAGTCACCGGCCTCGATCAGGCATTGCCGATGAACACCGGTGCGGAAGCAGTCGAAACCGCGATCAAGGCCGCGCGCAAGTGGGCGTACAAGGTCAAGGGCGTGGCGCACGACAGGGCCGAGATCATCGTATGCGACGGCAACTTCGCCGGGCGCACGACGACGATTGTTGGCTTCTCATCGGAAGCACAGTATCGCGACGGCTTCGGTCCCTTTGCCGGCGGCTTCGTCCCGGTGCCGTTCGGCGTCTACGACGCGCTCGCGGCGGCGATCACGCCGAATACCGCGGCGTTCCTGGTCGAGCCGGTGCAAGGCGAAGCGGGCATCGTCGTGCCGCCCGCCGGCTATCTCGCCCATTGCGCCGCGCTGTGCCGGAAGCACAACGTCTTGCTGATTTGTGACGAGGTGCAGACCGGAATGGGCCGCACCGGTGCGAACTTCGCGTTCCAGCACGAAGGCATCCTGCCCGATGGCGTCACGCTGGGCAAGGCGCTCGGCGGCGGCTTCCTGCCGGTGTCGGCATTCGTCGCCAAACGCGAACTGATGGGCGTGTTCCGGCCGGGCGATCACGGCAGCACGTTCGGCGGCAATCCGTTGGGCGCCGCGGTGGGATTGGCGGCGATCGATTATCTGGTCGACAACAAGCTGGCGGCGCGCGCGGCCGAAATGGGTGACTACCTGTTGCGCAAGTTGCGCGAGCTCGACAGTCCGTTGATCACCGATGTGCGCGGCAAGGGACTCTTCATCGGCGTCGAGGTTGATGCGAAGCAGGTGACCGCGCGCGCAGTGTGCGAATCGCTGCTTGCGCGTGGCGTGTTGTCGAAGGATACGCATGGCACCGTGATTCGCTTTGCGCCGCCGCTGACGATTCGGCGGGAAGAACTAGATCTGGCGGTGATGGCACTAAAGGCGGCGCTCGCGGAACAGGAGTGAACGCCCGACTGGGAGTAAAATCGCCCCGTGTGTTCCGGCGGGCCGGGTGCAATTGCCTCGGCTGCCGCCGGAACGCACCCCTTTTGTCCGGCACAACCAACTTCCAGGAATCCCATGACCATTTCCATGTTTCAGGCGAGCGTCCCGCGCATCGTCAACGTCCTCGGCAATCTGTCCAACATCCTCGACAAGACGCAGGCCTATGTCGACGCCAAAAAAATTGACCCTGCCGCCTTGCCGACCTATCGCCTCTTCCCCGACATGCTGCCCATGACCAAACAAGTGCAGATCGCCTGCGACACCGCCAAAGGCGTCGTCGCGCGTCTGGCTGGCGTGGAGATCCCCGCCTTCGAGGACAACGAGACGACGCTCGCCGACCTGAAGGCGCGCATCGCCAAAACGATCGCCTTCATCCAGACCGTGACGCCCGCACAGATCGACGGCACCGAAGACAAGGAAATCGTGATCAAGCGTGGCGAGAAGGAAACGCGCTATACCGGCATCCAATTCCTGCTCGGCCATGCGCTTCCGAATGTTTATTTTCATGTCACCACGACTTACAACATCCTGCGCCACAACGGCGTCGAGATCGGCAAGCGCGACTATCTCGGCAATCCGTAGGTTGGAATATTTTAGTAACGAAGATAGGTGGCGGATTGCGATCGGGACGCGGTTTTAGCCGGGTTTCGGGATCCTTCCGCTACACCAGTATCATCCCCAGCGGCAACATCCCGCTCGCCACCATCCGCTTGAGCAGTGGCCGCAAGTT
>JAYTIR010000176.1:0-3459 GCA_043731765.1 Burkholderiales bacterium | reverse complement strand
CTGGCAATGAGCGGCGGAATCATCTTTGGCACGATGCTCGCGATGCTGCGGCTCTCGTCGATCAAGCCGCTCGCGTGGGTCGCCGGAGTCTACGTGAATCTGATGCGGTCGATTCCGCTGGTGCTGGTCATTTTCTGGTTCTACTTCCTCGTGCCGTACATCGGCGCGTATCTCATCGGATCGAACCAGCCGATCAAGGTCGGCGCGTTCTACTCGTCGGTCATTACCTTCACTTTGTTCGAGGCGGCGTACTACTGTGAGATCATGCGGGCGGGGATCCAGTCGGTGTCCCGCGGCCAGGTTTCCGCGGGATATGCGCTGGGCCTCGACTACTGGCAGGTGATGGGTAAAGTCGTCCTGCCGCAGGCGTTCCGCAACATGATCCCCATCCTGCTGACGCAGACCATCGTGCTCTTCCAGGACACGTCGCTCGTCTACGTCCTTTCGATCACCGATTTCCTGGGCGCCGCGTCCAAAGTCGCAGGACGCGACGGCCGGTTGGTCGAGATGTACCTGTTTGCAGCACTGGTCTACTTCGTCATCTGCTTCGCAGGCTCCTTGCTCGTCAAGCAGTTGCAGAAGAAGGTCGCCATCGTTCGTTGATCTTGAATAGACCTCGGGATTCCCATCATGTCGATGATTGAAATCAAGAACGTTTCCAAGTGGTACGGCAGTTTCCAGGTGCTGACCGACTGCACGACCAATGTGGAAAAAGGCGAGGTGATCGTTGTATGCGGGCCGTCCGGTTCCGGCAAGTCGACGCTGATCAAGGTCGTCAACGCGCTCGAGCCATTCCAAAAAGGCGACATCATGGTCGACGGAACCAAGGTCAATGACCCCAAGACCAATTTGCCCAAGCTGCGCGCGCGGGTCGGGATGGTGTTCCAGAATTTTGAACTGTTCCCGCACCTCACCATCACGGAGAACCTGACGCTCGGACAAATCAAGGTACTGGGCCGGTCGAAGGAGGAAGCCGTGACGCGTGGCCTCAAGTACCTCGACCGCGTCGGCCTCATCGAGCAGAAGGATAAGCACCCCGGCCAACTTTCTGGCGGCCAACAGCAGCGTGTCGCCATCGCCCGCGCCTTGTCGATGGACCCGATCTGCATGCTCTTCGACGAGCCGACCTCCGCGCTCGACCCGGAGATGATCAACGAGGTGCTCGACGTAATGGTGCTGCTCGCGAAGGAGGGCATGACGATGATGGTCGTCACGCACGAGATGGGCTTTGCGCGCAAGGTCGCGAACCGCGTGATCTTCATGGACAAGGGCTTTATCGTCGAGGACGCGACCAAGGACGATTTCTTCGGCACGCCACGGTCCGAGCGGGCGCAGCAATTCCTCGCCAAGATCCTCCACCATTGATATCGCCAAAAAATTCGCGATCGGCGCACGCCGATCACCGTCGCTTCACGACTGGCTCGGTAGCGCGCGTGAACCGGGAGGCAAATTGAAGAGTGTCATCAAGGTCGGGTTGGGCATTCTTGCCAGCGCGGTGTTTTCCGTTTCCGCCGCGGATTATCCCGACCACGCCATCACGATGATCGTGCCGTTCCCGCCGGGTGGGGTGGCGGACACGGTCGCGCGGCCGGTTGCGGAGGCGATGGGCCGTGACTTGCAGCAGCCCGTCGTGATCGAGAACAAGGCGGGCGCGGGCGGCGGCATCGGCATGGCACAGGCAGCGAAGGCGAAGCCCGACGGGTACACGATTCTGTTGTCGCTTTCGTCGTATACGGTGCTGCCGGAGGCCGACAAGATTCTCGGCCGCGCGCCGCTCTACCAGCTCGACCAACTGAAACCCATCGCGCGCTTCACCGCCGATCCGACCGTATTCGTCGTGCGTGCGGACGCGCCCTGGAAAACCTGGGCTGAGTTCGCGGCGGCCGCGCGCGCCAATCCGGGAAAATATACGTTCGGCTCGTCCGGCAACTACGGCACCATGCACGTGCCGATGGAAATGCTGCTGGCCGCCGCGGGCCTCAAGATGACGCATGTGCCCTATACCGGCGCCGGACCGGCAATCATCGGGCTGCTCGGCGGAAGCATCGATGCCGTCGCCACGGGTCCCGCCACCATCGTGCAGCAGATCAGCGCCGGAAAGGTGCGTGCGCTCGCGCAGTGGGGCATTGCCCGTCTGGTCGCGCTGCCGGATGTTCCCACCTTCCACGAACTCGGGACCAACGTCGACTATGCACAGTGGTCGGGATTGTTCGTTCCCACCGGCACGCCGGAACCTGTCGTCAAGCGATTGCGCGACGCCGCCCGGATGGCGGCGAACGATGAGCGCGTCAAGCAGGTGATGGTGACGGCCGGCAGTCCGGTCCAGTATCTCGACACCCCCGAGTTCCAGCGCTACGTCGACGCCGATGCGAACAAGATGGCCGACGTGGTGAAGCGCATCGGCAAGGTCGAGTAGCAACGCCGCGCCCGGTGAGCGAGTCGCCACGAGGTAGCGTATAATCCGGCTTTACGCGCTTCCTAAAAAGCGATGTCCGAAATCCTCTCGTTGGCCGGTCGGCCCGCGCTGTCGAATTTCCGCCTGGCCAAGCTCAAGCAAGGCCTCACCGCATCCAGTTCCGCCCATCGTATCGCAGGTATCACCGCGATCTTCCGGCATTTCGTCGAAGTCTCCCGACCGCTCACTGTTGCCGAGCACGCTACGCTCGATCGCTTGTTGACGTACGGTCCGGAGACGACGCCTGTCGTCGCCGAAGCGGCCACATCACTCCTTGTGGTTCCCCGTCCCGGCACGCTCTCGCCATGGTCGTCGAAGGCGACCGACATCGCGAAGAACTGCGGCTTGACGGCCGTCGCGCGCATTGAACGCGGCGTGGTGTATGGCATTGCCACGGCCGACGGCGCTGCGCTGACAATGGATGACCGCGCCGCGCTTTTGCCGTTTCTCCACGATCGAATGGTCGAGGCGGTCTTCACCGACCTGGCCGATGCGAAGGAACTCTTCGCACACTTTCCGCCGATACCGCTGACGACGATTGCGCTGCTGGAGAAGGGCCGTGCGGCACTGGAACGCGCGAACAAGGGGCTGGGCCTGGCGCTCGCGCCCGACGAGATCGACTACCTCGACGCAAATTTCCGCGCGCTTGGCCGCGATCCGACCGATGTCGAGCTGATGATGTTCGCACAGGCAAATTCCGAACACTGCCGGCACAAGATATTCAACGCGCAGTACATCGTCGACGGCGTGGAACAGGAGAAGAGCCTGTTCGGCATGATCCGCGATACGCACCAGGCGCATCCGCAGGGAACGGTCGTTGCGTACTCGGACAATTCCGCGGTGATGGAAGGCGCGATGGCCGCACGCTTCTATCCGCGCGAGGACGGTCGCTACGGCGCGCGTCGCGAGTCGACCCACATCCTGATGAAGGTCGAGACGCACAACCACCCGACGGCGATCGCGCCGTTCCCGGGCGCAGCGACCGGATCCGGCGGCGAGATCCG
>JAYTIR010000175.1:0-23365 GCA_043731765.1 Burkholderiales bacterium | reverse complement strand
ACGATCGACCGTACCCATTCGGCCAGCGCGGTGTCGCGATAGTAGCGCAACGTCAATGGCTCGCCGGTCCAGAGTCCGGCGAGGCTTCGGATCCGGGCGAGGGCAGGCAGAATTTCGATGACCTTGGATGATGCGCAATAGTCCTGCAGCCGGGGTATGTGTACCACGTCATCGGGGCTGTCGACAAAGGTGCCAAGATGAACCCGGTAGCGCGACGCCAGGAATTCGAGTAGATGAAACGACCGCACCTTGTCCCCCTTGTTCGGCGGGAACGGGATTCGATGGACGAGAAGCAGCAGTGATTCCATCGCGACGGGCATCAACCCAGATTGCGCGCGATAAGCGGACCCAAGGCGTTGGCCACGGGAAGCGGCAGCCGTCGCCAGAGGGCAATGAGCATCCGGTACTTCGGATTGAGAGGGTTGTTCTGCGGTACAGTTTCGCGCTTGAACAGGCGAAATTCGTACGATAGCGGCGTCGCCTCGAATCCCCAGTTCTTCTTGAAGTCGAAGGAACCCGTACCCTTTTTGCTTCGTCCGTAGTCGAAAACGCGCACACCGCTCGTGCATGCGCGCCGCATCAAGTCCCAGTACTTGAAATCATTGGCCGCCAATTCACGCGCGTCGATGTTGTCGCCCGCGTAGTAGGGAAGCACTTCGTCCCGGAAGTAGAAGCTCATGACGCCGCTCACCGGGCGGCCCCGCGGGTCCACAATGGTCAGCACCTCGCAGGAGTCGCGGAAAACTTCACGCAGGCGGACGAAATAGTCCTTCGCAAACGGCGGCGTCCCATGGCGGTGGGCGTTGTCGGCGTACAGGGCGAAGAAGCGATCGACCGTCGTATCTATCTCGCCCCGCAATCCGTTCCTGATTCCCTTGCGAATCATCGCGCGCTGCTTGCGCGGTACTGCGAGAAGGTTTGCCTCGGCCTCCGGGAGCAATTCGCGGCGAAACGTGACGTACATGTCCTGGTGCGCCCACGCGGGACACTTGGCGGCACGATTGCGAAGCTCGAGATGCTCAACATCGAGCGATTGTGCAAGCCGTGTCGCTTCCTCGATCAGCGCGCGCTCGGTCTCGGTGTCGATCGCCGCTGGGCCTCCGTAAACGCAAAACGGAAGCGCGGCGAGGGAGTGACCGAACATGCGGCTCTTCACTTCTGCCAGCGGCAGAATGCCCGCTATTTCGCCGCCACGCTCCGCCACAAGATAGTGGGACTGGTGGCCAAAAAAACCTTCGATGATCTCCCGCCACCCAAAGCGGTGAAAAAAGGTGGCGTCAGGACACCGCTGTACGAACGCATCCCAGGCCGCGGCATCGTCGCCCCCGGCCGGACGCACGACGACACCCCCGGCTAAGCGTGCCGGACTTGCGACTCTCGCCGTGGCAAGCTCCATCAGTCCCCGCCATTCAGGAACACCCGGTCGACGCGATCCCATCGGAAGTCGGTCAGCAGACGGCGCAGCCGCGAATCCATGCGTTTCAGATTCAGATAATGGCGAAAGCGCGCCTTGCGTCCAGGACCGTTCACGCGCGGTTGCTCCGGGTCGAGTTCCCAGGGATGGAAATAGAATATTGCGGACTGGCGATCAACGGCATTGACCCGCTGAATGGACCATCGTGATATCGCATAAGGCAGCAACCGAAAGTATCCGCCGCCTCCCGCCGGCCAATTCGAGCGCAGTGCACGGACCGTAGTCACGGGCACTTCAAGCAGCCCGGGCCGCACCTCATGCGCAAATCGAGGCGCGTCCGGCGCGCCATAATGATCGTGGCGGATCGGATAGACGCTCGAGCTGTAGCGGTATCCGGCGTCGGCGACGCAATCGAAGGCCCACGGATTCGTCGGGCCGATCGAAAAACTCGGCGCGCGATATCCCCTTACCGGTCCGCCGGAAATGTCCTCCAGCACAGCCTTCGCCAAGCGAATGTCGGCGAGGAACTGTCCGTACCCCTGCTCATTGGCCCGGGCATGCTCGTAGCCGTGGCTGGCCAATTCGTGTCCGGCGTCGACGACGCGGCGGACCAATCCCGGGTAACGCTCCGCAATCCAGCCAAGCGTGAAGAAGGTCGCCCGCAAGTTGTGCTCCGCAAGCAGCGCGAGAATGCGATCCATGTTCGCCTCGACCCGACACGGCAGCGTGTCCCATGAATTCCGGGGGATGTGCTCGGAAAAGGCGGAGACCTGGAAATAATCTTCCACGTCGATCGTGAGCGCGTTCACCATTCCGCCATCGGACGCGAATTGTGCATTCATGCGTGCGCCACCTCGTGCGCGACACCTGAAACGGCGAGCCACCCGCGAAGTTCCACGGCGATCCGCTCCGCGGCGCGCCCATCCCAGAGTTCCGGTGTCCGGCCCCTTTTGCCACCGGTGCGGATGACATCGTCCACGCATTCGAGTGCAAGTTGGCTGCTGCGCCCGACGAGCGTATTGGTTCCCTGATCAACGGTAATCGGGCGCTCCGTATTGTCGCGCATCGTCAGGCACGGAACGGCCAGCGCAGTGGTTTCTTCCTGAATTCCGCCGGAGTCGGTCAGGACCAGCCTGGCCTGTGCGAGCAACCCGAGCATCTCGAGGTACCCTTGCGGCGGGAGCAACGCAATGCGGACATTGGCCAGCAGAGGCGTCAATCCAAAGCGGTCGATGTTCGCCTTCGCGCGGGGATGCACCGGCCAGATTAACGGGATGCGTGCCGCCACATCGCGCAGCAGCGATAGTGCCTCGCGCAGGGCCGGCGGTGCGTCGACATTGGAGGGACGATGCAACGTGACCACGCCGAAGCCCTCCGTGCCGCCCTGAAAATCGGCTGCGATTCCTGCCCGCGCCAGCGTGGCGGCAGGGTCCACGGCCCGGTTGCGGTGAAACAGCAACGAATCGATCATCACATTGCCGACAAAGCGAATTCGCTCACGAGTAATTCCCTCGCGCGTCAGGTTGTCGGCCGCGGCCCGTTCGGTGGTGAAAAGCAGGTCGGCGATCTGATCAGTGAGTATCCGGTTGATTTCTTCCGGCATGGCGCGGTCGAAGCTCCGCAGTCCGGCCTCGACGTGGACGACCGGTATGCCTTTCTTGGTGGCGACCAGACTGCACGCCAGCGTTGAATTGACGTCACCGACAACGATGATGCAGCTGGGCCGGATATCGTCGAGCACCGGCTCGAAGCGCCGCATGATCTCCGCGGTCTGTACCGCATGTGTCGCGGAGCCCACCTCGAGATTGATGTTCGGCGACGGTAGTTCGAGATCGGCGAACAACCGCTCGTTCATCGCGACATCGTAGTGCTGGCCCGTATGCACAAGAACGACATCGGGCAGGCCCGGCAGGTCGCCAATTGCCCGCACCAGCGGCGCCATTTTCATGTAGTTGGGCCGCGCCCCGACGATGCAGACCAGGGGTCCCATCTGTCGCAAGCCATCGTTCATCAGCCGCCCGCGGGTTGGCCCGGCTTGGTAGTCGTCTTTTCGGGATGCAACAGCCGGTGCAACAGATCGACCGCGGCGCCGACCGTTCGTTCCAGGCGGTCAATACGCTCTTCGATTTTCTCGAAATGCGTATGCCATAACTTCGCTTCCGTGCGTGGCGGCAACGCCAGTTCCGTGGCCGAACCGCCATTTCCCTCTGGCATGTTTACACTGCCCAGCGCTGAATCCGGTCCCAGTTCCTCGTTGATCTCCAGTGCGATGGCCCGAACGTCGGCAGTTCCCAGCACATGTTTTTCTGCCAGAAATGCGGCGAGCAGCAGTCGATTGCAGAGCGTGTTGATGCGGCGGGGAATGCCACCGGTGAGCGAATGTATCAATTCGAAGCACGCAGGCTCGAAGCGGGGATCGTCCTTCCAACCGACGTGTTTCAGCCGATGTTCGATATAGGCCTGCGTTTCCGCGTGATCGAGCGGACCAAGGTGGTAGGAGGCGATCACGCGTTGCCGCAACTGTTGCATCGCCGGACTTTGCATCATTTCCCGCAATTCGGGCTGGCCGACCAGAAAGCTTTGCAGCAGCGCCTGGTCGCCCAGCTGGAAATTGGAAAGCATACGCAGCTCTTCCACCGCCCGGTTGGTCAGGTTCTGGGCCTCGTCGACAATGAGCAGTGCGCGCTTCTTTTCCACGGCAAGTTGGCACAGGAACGCCTCCAGCGATGCCAGCAGGACGGCCTTGTCGACGCTTCGAACCGGCAGCCCGAACGCGACGCCGACCGCGCGCAGCATGTCATCCGCGTCTAGCTGGGTGCTCACGATCTGCGCTGCGACGACCTTGGCCGGGTCGAGCTGTTCCTGCAGGCTGCGCACGATCGTCGTTTTGCCGGCACCGATTTCGCCGGTGATGATGATGAATCCTTCACTCTGGTAAAGACCGTATTCCAGGTAGGCGAACGCCCGCTTGTGACCGCGGCTACCGAAGTAGAACGACGGATCGGGATTGAGTTGAAAGGGCTTGCCGGTCAGCCCATAGTAGGATTCGTACATGGGGCCTTCACTTGAAGGTGTGGTTCAATCCCGCAAAGACAGCCGCTTCGTTGTAATCCACGACGACGTCGGAGCGAGAGATCTGATAACGCGCCCCCGCGAATACTGTTGTGCTGGCCGAGATAGGCGAGGTCACGAACAGGCGGATCGCGCCTTGGTTGGTCGTTCCCGTCAGCGGTGCGTTGAGTTTCGACTGAGTGGCATCGACAGCAAGGTTCAGCGTCGCCGCAGGCGACAGGTTATGCGTCCAGACGAGACTTGCGCCCTGTTGTGTCGTATCGTTGTTGGCGTTGGAGAAGATCGGCGGCAACGGGTTGCCCGATCCCGTAATTGGCTCGTTGCGCAAATAAAATAGCGTCAGAAAAAGGGTATTGCGTGCCCCGACCAGGCCGACGGTAGCGCGCAGATTCTCCGCAATGAGGATCTGCTGCGTATATAGATTGACCGGACTCAGCAGGTTCGTCGGCAGCCCTTGGCTCAGGATAAGCGCGTCGATGGCATCCTGCCGCTGAGTGGGGTCTGGAATGCGGGAAAGAAATAACTGGTTCAAAATTCCCTGAACATTTCCGCTCGGCAGCGACGCTAATTGCTGCGGATAACTGGTGATGTTTCGCGATGCGATCACGCTCCATGCCGAGAGCGGCGTGCGGTGATCAAATGACAACAAATAGGACGAGCCGAAGAACCGGTGCTCCCAGTTGGCGACGACGCTGGTTCGTTCGGTGGGCCGCCACTCGATGCCCACACCGTAGATGTAGCCACGAAAGCTGGACAGCGAATAGTGGTTGTCTTCGTATCCAACATCCGCACGGAGGTGGACTTGCGGGTCATAGAAATAGCGCGTCCCCAAGCGGCCCAGATTCGTTTTTTGCGGCGCCTGGTTGTTGAATTTGACATCTGTCAGGTCGAAATCGACCGACCATCCCAGCGGAGCGGCCGGGCCGTCGACCCTGCCCACCCACTCGGATGTATACGAATTGTTGGCCGCGATGGGCGCTCCATTCAGATTTGACCAGATGCTGTTGTTGCGCAGTTGATAATTGACGCCGCCAGTCGCAGTGCCCTGAATGTAGGGGCTTACGCGATACAGCGCCGTCGTATAGCGATTCGGTGTGGCGTTGGCGATGTTCGTCGGCTGCGCACCGAACGGGTTGAAGAATTGCTGTAAAACGCTCATCGCCCCTTCGACGTAGAAGAAATTGTCCAGCAACTCCACGTTGCCCAACAAATCCGCGAGGGGGTAGATCTTGTTGTTCTCGGCGCCGGTTCGTGCGTACAACAGTCCCTGGACCGCTATGGAGCCGGCGAGCCTGGTTCGTGCGCCCTTTTCGGTGAAGCGAAGCACCGGAGTTATCTCGGTGACGAGGTCGCTGGTCGCAAGGCTGGAGGGCACGAGATTGACGTTGTCGGTCAGGGTCTCCTGCACGAAAATGCTGGGCTCGAAGTGCCAGGATTGACAATCCGCAGTTCCTCCGCCAAGCGCGCAGGCCGCTGCGAATCCCACCGCGGACGTCCGCCGCCACAATTGGTGCGTGAGACTCCTCAGCCGTGCCGGCGCAGCACATCCCCGAATTCGTGGGCGCGCCGGATCCCTTCTAGCGCGACTCATCATCCACCGGGTAGCTATAGTACGTGCCGACGTCGGTCTTGGCCGCCTTGTTCAGCATCATCAGCACGACTTCGCAGTTCTCGATGGTCGCAAGCGCCTGGCCGACTGCGTGCTGCGACGTCGCATCGGCTGCGACGACCATGATGATCTGTCCCATGTGCGTCGAAATGACACGTGCTTCGGTGGTTGCGAGCAACGGCGGCGAGTCGAAAATGATGATGCGGTCCGGAAACCGGGACGCAAGATCGCGCATCAAAAGCGCCATCTTTACGCTGGCCAGCAATTCCGTGGCGCGCCGATTACGCGAGCCTGCGGGAAGAACCGTGAGCTTTTCGATATTGGTCTGCAGCATCGCATCGCCGACGTCGAGATCATCGCGTATCAGCAAGTCGAGGAGGCCGGGAGACTGGGGTAGACCCAACAGACCGGGTAGCGCGGGATGCGCGACGTCGCCGTCGACGAGAAGCACCGTGTTGTCGTATTCCATGGCCATGCTGATGGCGAGGTTGACGGCGGTAAATGTCTTGCCCTCGGCTTGCAGCGCGCTCGTCACGAGGACGAGATTGCCATTCCGGATTCGCGTGCTCGACTGGTTCTGCGCGTTGCGCAGAATTGGGCGCTTGAGAACGCGAAATTCGTCGGCAATCTGGGATTGCGGAGCATCGGGTGTGACAAAGCCGAGTTCCTTGAGGCGTTCAAGGTCAATTTCCACGCGGACCATCGGCTTGCCGCTGCGCCCGACCTCACGGTCCTGAGGTTCGGCCAGTTCTCCGTCAATCCGGGTACCGGCCACCGGCGCGGATTTCGCCTCCCTTGAATTAAGTTCGCGGACCAGCGCTTCCGGAGTCGGCAAGTGCTCCTGGCGCGCTGTTGCAACACCTGCAGGGACGGCCTGGGAGGACGAGCTATCCGGCAGCGCCGCCCCGGAGCGCCGTAATTCTTCGAGTCGCTTGGCTGCCTGTTCGATAAGGCTCATCGTTGGCTCCTCACGCGACGCGCCCCACGAGCAGGGCAAACGCCAGAACCGCGGCGAACGACGCGATCAGCCCGCTCAAGCCTCCAGCAAACAGAAAGACATTTCTCCGCCGCTTTCGTCGCACCGTTTCACTGGGCAGCATCGCCACCATGCCCAGAACCGGTCGCTTGGAGACCTCGCGCAACGAACGCGCATCGTGGAAAGTAGGCATGAGCTCGCTGGCCACGAAACTCGCGAGAAACCCGGCGCCAATTGCCAATGCAAAGGCGATACCGAGCATGGTGACGCGCGTGGGTTGCACTGGTTGCGGAGAGACGCGCGGCGGATCGATTACGCGGAACTGCGTGCCCCCGGTGTCCTGCACGTCCACGCCCATGGTCGCGGCTTCCCGCCGCGCCAGAAGATCACCATAGGTTTTTTTCTGCACATCATAATCGCGGTTCAGTTGAGCGAACTCCGCTTCGACCTGCGGCACGAGTCGCGCCGATGATCTAAGCTGCGCATACTGGTTCTCGTACGCCGAAAGTCGTGCCCGCAGCGAAGCCACGTTGGCTTCCGCGTCGGCCAGCGAGACCCGCATTTGCTGGAACACCGGATTGCGGTCGATCGACTCAACGGACTTGGCAGAGGATCGGGCAGCCTTTTCCCGTGCCTGCACGTCCTCTTTGCGCTGCTCCTCCAACGCAGCGATTACGCGTCGTGCACCAAGGACATCCGGGTGTTGATCGGTAAAGTTCCGCAATAACTCGTCAAGCCTTATTTTCTGCGCGGCGATCCGCGCGTCGATTTCGGGCGAGGCGATGGGCGTGCCTGGCCCGGATCCCTCCGGCAGCAAGCTCGGTGCCTCTCCCGCCAATTCCCGCTTGTAGGAATCGCGAGATTCCTCTGCTGCCCGCAGCTCGAGTCTCGCGTTGGCGATGTCATTTCCCAGCTTATCCATCTTGGCGAAAAAATCCTGGCCACCCTGACTCCCCGGACCGCCTTGCCCCGGCAACCCCATGTATTTGAGCTTGAATTCCTTTAACCGGCTTTCCGCGGTTTGCAGGCTCTGCTCGTAGCGTTTGATTTGCTCGTTGAGGAAATTTACGGCGCCGCGGGTGTCCTGTCGCTTGTCGCCCAAACTGGATTCCACGAAGATCGTAAGCAGCGACTGGACGACGTTTTTCGCCTGTTGCGGCTTCGCATCCCGATAGGAAATCACGTAGAGATTGCTTGTGACGTTGCCCCCGAGCTGGAGCGTCTTCATCAGGTTATCGATCACTTCGTCGCGTTCGGTGTTGGATTTGACGCCCAGATCCAGGTCTGCCATGCGGACCAGTTTTTCGACATTGGGGCGGCTGATCAACGTGCGGCTCATCAACGCCACCTGCTGATCGAGATTCGGCTGAATGGCGAGTCCCGCCATCACCGGACGCAACAGCGACTGCGTGTCGACATAGACTCGCGCGCTCGCCTCGAATTTTTCCGGAACGCGGAAGGCGATTGCGACGGCTACTATCGCGAAGATCCATGCCGCCGCAAGACCGATCCAGCGGCGGTGCCACATGGCGCGCAGGTTAACGAGCGCGCGTTGAAGTAGTTCATCCATGTTTAGCGCCGCACTTGCTATGGACTGTCGTGTCCGACACCGTCGGGCCGACTAGAAATAGCTCTGGGGAATGATCAGGATGTCACCCGGGCGCATATCGACGTTCGCCGAGATGTCACCACGCTTGACGAGATCCTGCAGCCGCACGCTGTACAGCTTGCCGCCATCGCCGACGCGGAAGATGTTGGCACGGTTGCCGTCGGCGAAGTCGGTGAGGCCGCCGACCGCGATCATCACGTCGAGCAGCGTCATGTATTTGCGGAAGGCCAGAATTTGCGGCTTGGTCGCCTCCCCGATTACCCGGATCTGTTCGCTGGCGGGTCCGACGAAAGTGGTGACAATCACCGTGACGACGGGATCCCGGATGTACTTGGCCAGGGCCTTTTCTATGTCCCGCGCGAGCACGGTTGGGGTTTTGCCCAGCGCATCGAGGTCATCGACCAGCGGTGTCGTGACCTTCCCGTCGGGCCTCACCGGCACGATCAGCGAGAGTTCCGGATTGCGCCAGACAATAATGTTGACTGTGTCCAGCGGCCCGATGATGTAGTTGTAGTCGGAAGTTGCGGCCTCGCGCGGCGCCGGCGGGTAGGGGGGATTCATCGAACAGCCTGCGATGATCAGTGCGACGACCGCGCCCACGACGGAGGTCACGAGGCGGAAGCCGTTCCGCGAGTTCATTCCAAAATCAATCCGGATTGACTTCATGTTGACTCCCTTTCCGCAACGGCGAAGGTTGATGTTAACACCGTCTATCTGCCCTCGCGCCGAAACAACGGCGATGTACGCAGCTTACATGCCATTGGTTTGGTTGCTGTGGCCCTGCGAGGCGCTGGAACTTTGCGCCGCAATCATGGCGCCAAGCCCCACGCGGCGGCCCCTACGCTCGCTCGGTTGGAAGTGGTGTGCGAGACGCGATGTGTTGAGGAGTCCACTGTACATGTCGACACGTTTCCAACACATTGTGCTGTTTGACTATTGTAGTAAACAAAAAAGAGGTCGCGGGATTGACGGTCCTTCCGGGTGCGTTGTCCTCCGAGCGCGTGGGAAGCAGGGTAAACATGCTTTTCGCCAAGAGCCGACAGCCTTACCTCACTCTAGGCCGGAAGCAGTCCATAGTCCCGAGTCGATGCAATCAACCCTCAATGTTTAAGGATTCCAGATTTCAATCCATTTCTCGTTTGCCCCGGCCCATCGCCAGCAGAGCTGGCCAGGCGGTGGTCGCACGCATTTGGCGTCCGGTCTGATGGTGATCCGACGTTGCTATCCGTGACGGGGGGCTGGATTCTGGACAGAAGTTCCCACTGGTCGTTATAGCGACCCGCAAGCAACGGTGCTAGGTGCACAAACGGTCAACGTCCTGAAGGAACTGCCCAACCTTAATGCCAAGGCCTTGACCGATCTGGACCAGATCCGGATGGCCGCCAGACGTGAGTGGGCCCACACGCGTTCTCAACCTTCGTGCCGAGCTACGAAGCAAAATATCCGAAGGTCGCGAGTGCCTGGCCAAATGACCTTCCGCGATTCTTCGGACCATTTAGTCCTGGAAAATGGACCCGGGGTGGTTGGTGATTGCAGTTTTCGAGCGAATTCGCCCGGTGTTCGTTGGGCCAGCCGGGAATGCGGCCAGTTTTCGCCAGGTACGCACCGACTGGCAGGGCAAGGAATGGACCCCGGAAGTCGACAAGAATGGCGGCAAGGCAGTGACCAACTCTGCCAGTACCTCGATCACTCGCGTTGATCGCAACGAACCCGACACATCGATTGCCAGGTTCTTGCAGGTGTCTTCATCCAGCACGTCGAGGATTTGTCAGCCACCGAAACGACAAGACCCCGACATTGCGACGGGGTCTTGGCAACGGCGCAACCGCGCGCCGGCTTAGGGATTAACTCGACCTGCGGATCCGGCGCACCGCCCCAAGGGCGACCAAGCCTAAGCCAAAGAGCGCCAGAGTTCCGGGCAACGGAACTTGTGGAATGCGCGTTTGAGTAAAGGTGTCGGACACACTCAGCAAAGTTTTGCCTGCGTCTACGCTGAAGTTCTCATCAACGGTGAGCGTCAACGCAGTGAGGAGATGCTTTTCCGACCCTGCGTCTTCCACGCCATTAACCACAGTCAGGGTGAACGCTGCGTCGCCGGTAACACTCTTCGTAAGGAGCGACCCGCCGCCAGGATTATCCGCACCAGCGAACATGTCAGTTATATTAAAGAGCGGGTTGGTCACAGCTATCGTGTAGTTCAAATTCCACGTACCCGCAGCACTTGACGTGTCAAAGCCAACGAGCTGCATCGCATACGTGTCGCCTATGAAACTGAAAATAACCCCGACCCCAGCGCCAAGATTAACGGAGCTATTCAGCGTCCACTCTTTGTCTCCCTGATCGCAGGAGCCAGCTGCCGCCCAGGCGCCGATGGTCACGATCGTGCTGCACATAGGCGCAGCTGTCGCTCCTATGCCGCTCAAGGCCAACGTGGATCCTACCATCGCCGTGACTAATGCTTTTCGCATGTTCATGTTCCCTCCGCTCGTTAGCCGAAATCTAGACAAGGCCGTGTGACGAACATTAAGCAGCATTTGTGCCTCAAATAATAGATATTACAGAACAATAGTTTACCGCACTTCCTCAGTTCTAATCGGGGGTCGATGTAAAGTTTTTCGACACGTTGCGGCGCCAAGTCTTCACTATTGCACAGTCCAATCAACGCGAACGAATCGGGGTCAACGGGGTAGCGGGCACGCTTCTCCGGGCACAGGGCTGAAGTGTCGACAGCATCAGCTTCCCTTTCGGGCCCGGATGGGCAATCTATTGAAACGTCACACCAGTGCACCATTTGTTGTCGGCGGACCAAGCTCCGATCGTCCGAGGCGACGTAGTGAAGCGACGCACCAGATTAGCCAGAATTTCGTACAGAGCGTAATAGCTGCCCTCGAGACCGCCCACGCTCGGCACGAACATCCGGGGCGCATCCAAATCCCAAACCGGGATTCCCGTCGGCGCTTTGATGGTTTGGATTCCCTGGTCCGCGAATTCCGCGGTCGCCCTGGGCATATCGAAGCCGTGCCCGACCAGTACCACGCGATGAATGCCGGCCCCACGAAGCATTTCCGCCGAGCGGACTGCATTTTCGTGCGTGTTGCGGGAGCGATCTTCGACCCAGCGCACCGAAATTCCGAACTCTTGCTCCAGGGCTTTTCGCATGAGCTTGGCTTCGCTCTCGCCGCCCGAGGGCGAACCGCCGGAGACCAGCACCGGCAATTCCGTGAGACGCGCGACACGCGCACCGTAGCGCACCCGCTCGAGTGTCAAGCGTCCGAGCGTGTCGCCGTCGAACTCGGCCGCATTGTGCCGCGTGCCGCCCCCGAGGATCACAATCGCTTGCGCGGTCTTGGCGCGCTCGATGTCGAGCGGCGGAGAGGAGTCCACCGACCGCAGGAGAAATACCGCCACCACCGGCATCGACAGTACGAGCAGCAGCAGCACGCCGCCCAATGCTACCGCACGACCGGTGCGCGGAAAGCGCGTTTGCAGGCCGAGTCCCAATGCTGCGAGCAGCAAAGGTCCGGTCGGCGGCAGAACCAGCGCCTTCAGCAGCGACTTGAGCCAGATCGGGTCGATCGAGATCTACCGAAATGAATGACAGTCAGGCCGGGCCGCTGTCGTTCCCGCGGGCACCTCAGCGAACTTTTTGCACCAGGTCCTGCAGGTATTTTGACGGCACCGCGTACGAAATTCCGCTGGGCTGCGTCAGGACCGCCTCCTTGGTTCCTTTGACGAACACCATGTTGACAACACCCAGGACTTCGCCTGTTGCCGGGTCAAAGAGGGGACTTCCGCTGTTGCCTGGATATGCCGTGGCGTCGAGCTGGAAGATCGGAAACGAACCACTGGTCAGGCGGCGAATCGTCTTGGGATCGAGTTCGGCCGAACGCGCCTGGGGAATGACGATCGGAGTGATCGCTGCGATCATGCCGCGATGGGTCGCCGGGAAGAGACCGATTGCCGAACCGATGGGAAACCCGGTGAACATGACCTGTTGTCCTTCCCTGACACCATCGGAATCGCGGATCCGCAATGCCGGGAGCGGTGCGCCGCCGATTTTCAGCACGGCCAGGTCCGAGCCCGGGTCCACCGCAATCTGTTTGGCCTCCCGGAACTGCGTTTTGTCGCGCTCTGGCCCGGGGATGAGAATTCCCAGCAGCTCCAGTCTCATTGTGTCGAGCACCCCCGGCAGGACATGGGCGTTGGTGACTACGAGCGTTCCATCGCCCACCACGAACGCCGTCCCGCGGAATTGAAATTGCGGCGTCCGGGTACGTTCAAAGGTACCGATGGCCACGATCGATCCCTTGACGCGCTCGATCGTTGCTGTCGCGTCCTGTCCCGCGGCCGATCCGGCCAGCAGCCAGAGTGGAATCGTGAGCGCGAGGACCCGCAGGTTTCCGAGGAATGCGACAGGAGATCGCATGGCACGTCCTTACATTCGTTGGTCGGAGGGCTGAAGAAACGACGCCGGCTTCACGATACGCGGATCATAGGGATGCCGCGCATTCCCGTACAAGCGTAACACCTGTCGAACGTAATCCCGCGTTTCAGGGTAGGGCGGAATTCCTTGGTACCGGTCGACCGCCGCCTCGCCGGCGTTGTAAGCCGCGGCGGCGAGAACGATGTAGCCTTGGTAATAAGCGAGAAGCCAGCGCAGGTACGCGAGCCCGCCACGCACATTGTCGCCTATGTCGTAGGAGTCCCGGACGTTGAACCTGGCCGCCGTTTCCGGCACGAGTTGCATCAGGCCCCGCGCATCCTTCGTGGACCGCGCGCCGGGTTCGAAGTTCGATTCGACGGTGATGACCGCCAACGCCAGCCGGATGTCGACGGCGTAGCGGGGCGCGATCTTGGCAACTTGGTCCGCGATTTTCCGTTTCCAGATTGGCAAATCGGCAAAGGGGTCGACCACTGCGGTCTCCGCCTGCGTAGGCGACGGGTCGGGACGATGCAGGCAACCGGGAAGCCGACCCCGATCCTCACCTATAAAGCCGAGCGCCTTTTGCGCGCCTGCGTGCCCGGCCGCCGCGGCCAACGCGAAAAACGACGCGGCCACCGCATCGTCGCGCGGTACGCCGCGTCCGTTTGCGAACATCCAGCCAAGGCTGTACTGCGCCTCCGGATCGCCGTCGCGCGCGGCCTCGCAATACAGGGCTGCGGCGCGCAGATAATCCCTGGGAACGCCTTCGCCGTGCTCGTAGGCAAGAGCTTGCGCGACCATGTCTGAGGGCGCGAGCTGGTCACGCGCGCCCGTCGAAACCTCCGCCGCGGCTGCCGTAACAGCGAACGCGCACGTCGCAACGGCAATCGCACACGCCGCGAAGCGAGCGGCGGTGTCGGACAAGGCGTCAGGCTTCGTCGCGAACATTCGCGGTGGCCCGCGAAGACAGGGAAGCCGGCGTTGCGAACCGCGCTTCGTACCAGGGCAACGCGCAGACGAGCCCGGCGCGGACGTCGTACGCCGGGTCGTACCCCAGGAGCCGGCGTGCCTTGGCAATGTCGGCCTGCGAATGCCGGACATCGCCAAGACGGAAATCTTCATGCAGTGGCGGCGCAATTACCAGACGCGGATGTCGTTCGCCCAGCAACGACCGCAATATATCGTACAAGGCATTCAGCGACATTCTTCCGCCCACCGCGACGTTGTATACCTGATCGAGCGCGGCGGATTCGACGGTCGTCGCGGCCAGCAGGTTCGCCTGCACGACATTCGCGACATAGCAGAAGTCCCGCGTGGTCTCGCCGTCGCCGTGGATGACCACCGGCGAACCGCGCAGCATCGCGTCCACCCAGCGCGGAATCACGGCGGCGTAGGCGCCCTCGGGATCCTGCCTCGCGCCGAACACATTGAAATAGCGCAAGCCGATCACGGCCACGCCATAGCAGCGCGCGAACACCTCCGCATAAAGTTCGTCGACGTACTTGGTTACCGCGTAGGGCGAGAGGGGGCGCCCGATCGCATCCTCGACCTTGGGCAGGCCGGGGTGATCGCCGTAGGTCGAACTCGACGCGGCGTACACAAACCGCGTCACGCCGGCATCGCGCGCGGCGACAAGCATGTTGAGAAATCCGGTGGCGTTGGAAGCGTGGGTGAGCAACGGATCGGCGATCGAACGCGGAACGGATCCCAGGGCGGCCTGGTGCAGCACGATGGCTACGCCCTCGCATGCCTGGCGGCAAGCCGCGAGGTCGGTGATGTCGGCTTCCACAAAACGGTGTCGTCGCCATGCTTGCGCGCCGACGGCGGCGCGCACTGTGTCGAGATTCTGGCGATACCCGGTCGCGAAATTGTCCATGCTGACCACGTCCTGGCCGAGAGTCAGCAACGACTCGACGAGATGGGAGCCGATGAATCCGGCGCCGCCGGTCACCAGCCAGCGCCGGGGCCGTTCGTGCAATTCCTTGCGCATCAGGACAGGCGTGGAAAGCACTTTGGCTGCGCCAGACATCACAGCCTCCATACCTGAATGCCCTGCGCTCGCAATGTCGCTGCGTCCGCCTGGCACTTGACGTCAACGTAGAGTCCGCCCGGAACCATTTTTGCGACCAATTCGTCGATAGGTCGTTGCCGGAACGCACGATGCGCGACGGCCGCGACGATCGCCTCGGCCCGCGGCAGGGCCTCCCATGGGGTCAGCGTCACGCCATATTCGTGCAGCGCCTCGTCGGCGTCCGCGACCGGGTCGTGCACGTGAACCGTGATCCCGAACGACTCGAGCTCGTGCACGACGTCGATGACGCGCGAGTTGCGGATATCCGGACAATTTTCCTTGAACGTGAGGCCGAGTACATTGACGTGCGCGCCCTTGACGTGGAATCCCGACTGGATCAGCTGCTTGACGGCCTGCTCGGCGATGTACTTGCCCATGCCATCGTTGATGCGACGGCCGGCGAGGATCACCTGCGGGTGGTAGCCCAGCATGTCCGCCTTGTGCGTGAGGTAATAGGGATCGACGCCGATGCAGTGCCCGCCGACGAGTCCCGGCCGGAACGGCAGGAAATTCCATTTGGTGCCCGCGGTTTCGAGCACCTCGAGGGTGTCGATGCCGATCTTGTGGAAGATGAGCGAAAGTTCGTTCATCAGCGCGATATTGAGGTCGCGCTGCGTGTTTTCGATCACCTTTGCAGCTTCGGCGACCTTGATGCTGCTCGCGCGGTGAACGCCGGCCGTGATGATGCTTCCATAAACGGTCGCGACCCTCTCGAGCGTCTCCGGCGTGTCGCCAGAAACGACTTTGGTGATGCGCGTAAGGGAATGTTCGCGGTCGCCGGGATTGATGCGCTCGGGTGAATAGCCGACGAAGAAATCCTCTTGCCACGTCATTCCGGAGTGCTTCTCGATGACAGGGACGCAGATTTCCTCGGTAGCGCCCGGATAGACGGTGGATTCAAAGACCACCGTGGCGCCGCGTTTCAAGTTACGGCCGACTGTTTCGCTGGCGCCGAGCAATGGTGCAAAGTCGGGTTGGTGGGCGCCGTCAATTGGCGTCGGCACTGCGACAACAATGAAGTCGGCCTCGCGGAGGAGAGTCTCGTCCGTGGTGACGGCAAGGAGCGAAGCGGCCTCGAGTTCCCCGGTACTGACCTCGCCGGTCGGGTCGACGAAGTTCCGGTAGGCGTCGATTTTCTTACCCGAAAGATCGAAGCCGATGGTCCGGAAATGCTTGCCGAACTCGACCGCGAGCGGCAGTCCTACGTAACCCAGCCCGACAACGGCGATCGTGGTCTTGATGGTCATGGCATAGACAAGCGCCTGCGTCGCGCGCCGGAAATGCAATCGCGTTCCTTTGGGTCCAAATCCGTATTCAACATCAAAGTTCTTTCAGCATTTGTTGCGCTTCGGTCCGCGCCCGTGACGCATTGCCCTTCACGGCCAGTGTCTCGAGTTCGCTCTTGGCCCCCGCCTTGTCCCCGGACTTGAGCAATGCCTTGGCAAGATGCAGCCGGATCTCGGGGTCTTCGGGGTCGATGCTGCTGGCCTCGCGCAACAGCTCGAGTCCCCGCTTGGCGTTCCCTTGCTGCACCAGTATCCAACCTTGTGTATCAATGACTGTGGGCACCGTGGGTGCAAGCGCGACGGCGCGTTCGGCATAGTCGAGCGCCTTGGGATCGCCAAGCTCGTTCAGCGACCATGCGAGGTTGTTGAGTGTGGTCACGTTGTCGGGTTCCACCTCCAATAAGGCTCGGTAGTGCTGCGCCGCAACCCGGTATTCTTTTGCAGCCATGCTCTGCTGTGCCTGGAAGGTGTGCAGTTGCGTGTCCTTTGGATGCTCCTTTTGCCAGCGCTGCGCCATGGCAGCGGCCTGATCTGGTTTCCCCGCGCTCTGATACGTTGCATAGGTCATGACTACCAACAATGGAATCGGTTCGCGCAACAGGCCCTCACGGAAGGCGATGACGGCTTCCGCCGGCTTTTTCTGGCTCAGAAGCAGTTGGCCTTCGAGCCCGAATCCGACCGCGCGTGTCGGATACGCTTTCTGGAGCTTGCGTGCGTTGGCGATTCCGTCGCCGGCGCGATTGGCCGCCACGTAGGTACTCGCCAGGGCGAGCCACGCTGACGGAAGATCAGGCTGCATTGCAATCACCTTATGCAGGGAATCGATCGCGCCGTCGTAATCCTTTAGCGTTGCCTGGGCTCCCGCGAGGCGCATCAGAGGTGCGGTGCTTTGCGGCAGGAGTTTGGCCACGCGCGCGAAAGTCTCGAGCGCCTGGTTGGTCTCTCCGGCAGCTTGCTGCGCGGCACCAAGTACTTCCAGGACCTGCGGGTTTTCGGGAAACGCGGACCGCGCTGCCTGCGCTGCCGTGAGCGCCGCCTGGGCGTCTTTCAACTTCGCGTTGTAGCCGATCAGGACCAGATGGGGGCGAACGGAGTTGGGGTTGGCGGCGATCGCCCGCTCGATCGTCGCTTTGACCTCGGCGTCCGGTGCCTTTGATGCCACGAGCAGTCCGACCAACGCCAGCAATGTCTGCTCATTGCCCGGATCCTTCACAAGCAATTGTTCGTATCGTTTTCGCGCGCCTGCGACGTTGTGCTCCGCGAAGTCAAGCTGCGCCAGATTGGTCGATGCCGCGGTATACCCCGGGTCGAGTTTCAGCGCTTGGTCGAAACTTGCGCGGGCATTCTTGAAATCACGCGTCGACAAGTAAACCACGCCTTTGATGTTGTGAGCCAGCGGATTCTCGGGCTGCTTTTTTTCCAGTGCGATCGCCGCGGCCAGCGCCGCCGCCGATTCGCGCCGACTCAGGTGCGCGCTGATTAGCGCCAGGTCCGCCGCCGGCAAGGCCGGATTGGCCTCGACAATCGACTCGAGGTCCTTGAATGCCTGCGCAGCGTCACCGGCCGCCAGCCGGACCTGCGCCAAGCGCACGCGACTCGCGACATCGGACTTATCCAGCGCGGTTGCTCGTTCGTACATTTCGGCGGCCATCGCCGGGTTGTTCGACGCGAGGTAGACTTCCGCCGCCGACTGCAACAGCGCGGGATCGTTCGGCGCACGTTGCAGCGCAGGTTCCAGCGTTTCGAATGCCTGGGCGGTCCGGCCAGTCCGCACGTAGGTCGAGACCAGCGTGCGTAGCGCGCCGCGGTCGTCCGGGACCTTCGCGACCACCGTTCGCAGCGCCTCCTCCGCAGCCCGGTACGACCCGAGGCGATAATTGACGAGACCGGAGAGCAGGAGGCTGGGCAGATGCTCGGGCGCGACGCTTAACACCTGCTGGATCGCTTCGTGCGCGGCCCGCATGTTGCCACGGCCGTAGGCAACGATGGCCTCGGCGTAGAGCGTGCGCGGATCCCGAGGCGCGAGTTTCTTGAGGGAGTCCAGTTGCGCCGCGGCGATGTCGATCTGGCCGGCGCGGACGAGCATCGTAATCAGCGCAAAGCGCGCAGCAGCGGAGTCAGGCCGCAGTTCCACCAACCGCTCCAGCGTCTTGACTGCCTGCGCGCCTCGGTCCTGGGCCATCTCCACATTCGCCTTGAGCAGCATCGCCTGCACGTCATCGGGGGTTTGCGCCAACGCCGCATCGACCAGTTCAAGTGCTGCCGGCAAATTGTTTTCCGCGAGGGCGAGCTGCGCTTGCGCAACCTGGGCGCGGGGATATCGAGTACTCGCGGCGAGCGCGGCGTCAATCGATGTGCGGGCGTCCTTGGGCTTGCCCGACCCGATGTACGCAAAGGCGAGCGAGGTCATGAGATCGGCCCGGGCTTGCGAATCCTCAAGCTTCCGCTCGGACAATTCCGAGATCATTTTCTGATACTCGCGTTGCTGGAGCAGCACGCGGCTGAGTAGAGCGAACGCGTCGTCTCCGGAGTATTGCAAGTCAAATGCCTTGCGGACTTCGGTCTCCGCGCCAACGGCATCGCCGCCCTCCAGAAGTGCTTTTGCCAGCAGCAGCCTTGCTTCGGCATTGTTCGGAGTCTGCTGCAACGCGTTCTTGAGCTGGACAATCGCGGCATTGGGGTCGTTCTTCGCGAGATAGGATTTCGCCGATGCGATCATGGACTCCGGGTCGTCGCGTCCGCACGCAGAGAGCACAAGCGCAACCAACAAAACCGAAACGCAGCAGGAAAGTTGTCGGATTTTCATGGTGGTCGATTTTCCTTGTGACATGAGGGCGGTGGACGCGCGATCGCTTACTTGAGGCCGAATCGATGCATGAGGTCGTACAGCGTGGGACGGCTGACGCCCAGCAGTTCGGCGGCCTTGCTGAGATTTCCGTTGACCCGGCCCAATACCCGCAGGACCGCCGTTCTTTCGGCGTCGTCCCGGACTTGCCGAAGGTTGAGCACGCCGGTTTCGATGTTGACGGGTGCAATACCGATGTCAGCGCCGGTGATCGTCGAACTGTCCGCCATGATCACCGCGCGTTTCAATACGTTTTCGAGCTCGCGGACATTGCCTGGCCAGCCATACGCCTCGATCGCACTCAGCGAATCGGGGTGGAGGGTCATCGCACTGCGACGCTGCTCGGTGGCGAATTTACGCACGAAACCGTGGGCGAGGAGAACGGCATCTCCCTTGCGCATACGCAGCGGAGGTATTTCGACGACGATCTCGGCCAATCGGTAGTAAAGGTCCTCGCGAAATTTCCCGGCAACGATCTGATCCTTGAGAATCTGGTGCGTCGCGCAGACGATGCGCACGTCGACGGGAATCTCCTGCCGGCCGCCAATCCGCTCGATGACGCGCTCCTGCAGGAAGCGCAGCAGCTTTGCCTGCAGCGCAACGGGCAGGTCTCCGATCTCGTCTAAAAACAGCGTGCCGCCGTTGGCGGTCTCGATCTTGCCGATCGTCTGCTTGGCCGCACCGGTGAACGCGCCTTTTTCGTAGCCGAACAATTCACTTTCGAGCAATGTCTCCGGAATCGCGGCACAGTTGATGGCGACGAGCCGAAGGCCGCGGCGCGGCGAAAGGTCGTGCAGCGCTCGTGCCAGGAGTTCCTTGCCCGTACCTGACTCCCCAAGAATGAGCACCGTCGCCGATGTTGGCGCCAGCTTTTCGATGGTGCGGCAAATCCGCTGCATTTCCGGATCGCGGGTAACGATCCCCGACATCGCAGGCGACTGCCACGCTGATTGCAGCCGCCGGTTTTCCTCCTGGAGTTCATGGACGCGAAATGCCCGGTCAATGGTCCACGTCAGAATCTCCGGCTCGAACGGCTTGGTGCAGAAGTCGTGCGCGCCAAGCGCGATTGCCTTGAGCGCATTGTGCTGTTCGTTCTGCCCGGTGAGAACAATCACCTTAGTTTCGGGCGCCAGGGCATGAATTTCGTCGAGCAGTTGCAGCCCTTCCGTCGGGTCGTCCGGGTGCGGCGGCAAGCCCAGGTCCATGGTAACGACCGCCGGCTCGTACCGGCGCAACTGAGCGATCGCGGATTCACGGTCGCCGGCCACGACCGTCTCATATTTGTCGAAGGCCCATCGCATCTGCTTCTGCAGCGCCGGATCGTCCTCGACAATGAGCAAGGGTTTGCGCGTATCGGTCATTTGAGCAGGTGGAGCTCCGCGGGGGGCATGGCGGCGCCGTCGGCCAGCGGCAACAGGACGCGAACGCGCGTTCCCGCGCTTTTTGTGCTTTCGATCAGAATCTGTCCTCCGAGGCCGGATACGTACTGCCAACTTTCGTAAACACCGATGCCCATGCCCGCCGCCTTGGTCGTCTCGAAAGGCTTGAACAATCGATCGCGGATGAACTCCGGAGTCATGCCGACGCCGGTGTCCGCGACTTCGATTGCGGCAAAGCGGTCGTCGCGATGCAGGCGCACCGATACCGCGCCACTTTCGGTTGTGGCATCGAGGGCGTTCTGAACCAGATGCCCGATCACGTGTTCCAGCCGTTCGTCATGGCCGATCGTGCATACGCCGGGCGCCAGCTCGACAGCGATCGTCGCCCCGGAAATCTGCTTCGCCGCGCAAACGCTGCGCACGACCTTTTCCAGATCCGTGAGCCGAGGCTTTTCGAGGGGAGTGGTACCGACGCGCAATTGCAGCATCAGATGATTCATCCGTCCGACCGCGTGCTCCACGGTGCTCAGCATGTCGTGCTGAAATTCGGGATTGTCGCGATGGCGTTCGGCATTGCGTAGCATCAGGGAGAGTTGCGCCACCAGATTCTTGAGATCGTGGACGACAAATGCCGACATCCGGTTGAAGGCGTCGAATTTGCGCGCCTCGAGCAACGCTTCGGTTGCCTGAATCTGCCCGAGATAACTCGCGGCCTGCCGGCTCGCGGTCTTGAGCAGGTCGCGCACCTCCCAGTTTACGTCGATCGCGGCACGCGGTGTCGCCAGGACGACGAAACCCAGGAGTTCGGTGCCGGAAACGAGCGGAACGATCAGCCACGCGGCCGGAATCGACGCCAGCCATGCCGGCAGTGACAAATCCGGATAGCGCGTAGGCGCCGACGCGTATTCGTGCAGGTTGATGACCCAGCCTGTTCGTTCCAGGAATCGCACCAGCGGGCTTTCCGCCGGCAGGAATGCGTCGGCATCGACCAATGCCAAGTTCCACCTCGACGTCGAACGAAAGTTTTCGCCTTCGCGGCCGAGCCACAATGCACCTCCGGGGCTTTCGACCAGATTTGCGAGGGCTTCGATGCAGCGTTCCTGGACCCTCTGGACGGACGTCTCTGCCGACAGCGTGCGTGTGAAACGGAGCCACTCCTCGCGGTAGTCATAGCGATAGGAGAAAAAATGCTTGCTGACGAAAACCTTGAGTTTCGAGCGGAACCTGCCGGACGACGCCACCAGCATGCCGAATAGCAGCGCTGCGAAAAGCAGCTCGATTTGCAGTGCCCGGCCCCAGCCGCCGCCGAAGTAGCGGACGAAATAGCCGGCGGCCGCGACCGCGAGCAGGAACGCGCCCGACACCAGAAGCGCCGTAGTGTTGAATATCACACCGCGGGACATGTGCAACTCGATTGTCCAGCCGGTATTGCGAGCCGTCGCCATCGCGATAAACGGAATGATCAGCGCATTGGCGATTCCCCGCGCAACGAAAATACTGGAGTCGAGCCGGCCGAACAACATGGCTTCGGCGTAGAGGAAGATGTCGAACGCGAACACGCCCGCGAGTCCCACGCAGAGCGGTTTCAAGCCCCACCGCGCCTGCGGGCGTGCCCGCCTCAGCAACTGCTCGACCAGGATCAGCCCGAAAATTGCGAGCCCGAGACGTATCGCGTATTCGACCGTTCGTCCTTGAGCGCCCAACATCTGCGCGGGCAGTTGTCCTTCGGAAAGAGCGAGGCTTGCCGCCAATCCCGACACGACCAGACCAACGGTCCAGCGCACGACCGGCGCCGGCAGAACGGCGGCCGCCGTACCGTCCGCGGCAGACCCTTTGAGCAGATAGGCGAGAAAGGCGAACCATCCGGCATAGCGGAGCGCATCGAAGGCGTTCGCCACCAGCCAGGCAGTTGGCGCCGCCCACAGGACGACCACAATATTGCTCGCCGCCCAGAGTGCGGTGGCAAACGTCGCCGCGATGAGCAGCGTGGCGCGCAAGGAGCCGTGCCAACCCAGGGCAAGGCGGATCGCAAATGCCGCATAACAGGCCACGGCCAGCCCGTAACTCCAGCTTGCAGCGGTGCTGAATTCGCTTCCGGTCACGGCGGAGTTTCGCTTCGGGGGCGGTTGAGAAACGCGATTGCCTGGATCGGCAAAAGCAGGGGAGGTGCGATTCCGGCCCGACCGACGACAGGGTGCTGAAGTTCGGCGGCTGCCATCGTTTCAAGTTTCATTCCGAGTGAAACGAGGAAATTGCTGATTCAGGAAATTGACAGTTCGCGAAAGGCAGATTCCTCGTCGCCCAAGCTCCTAGGGATGACACTGGCGTTTTTCAACAGCCTGCTAACGCGCACCCTCCCCGAGCAAGACTACCCGCACGGTCTCGAGCAGGATGAGGATGTCGAGAAACAGCGTGTTGTTCTTGACGTAGTAGAGGTCGTATTCGAGTTTCTTGACCGACTGTTCCACCGTCGCGCCATAAGAATACCGCACTTGTGCCCAGCCGGTGATCCCGGGTTTTACGCTGTGTCGAACCGCGTAGAACGGAATCTGCTCGGTGAGCATCGTCACAAACACCGGCCGCTCGGGGCGGGGTCCGACGAAACTCATTTCCCCCTTGAGGACATTGAACAACTGCGGCAACTCGTCGATCCGGCTGCGCCGCAACAGTCGCCCGAGTGC
>JAYTIR010000174.1:0-2446 GCA_043731765.1 Burkholderiales bacterium | reverse complement strand
TGGGCAGCGGCATGGCGTTGTGGATTGGCTGGCAAGTCACCAACATGGTCGGATTTTTCGCCGGCAACCTGATTCCGGCGTCGTGGTCGCTGGAGTTTGCCGTGCCGCTGTGCTTTCTCGCGCTGGTCGCGCCGCTGTTGCGCGACATGCCGACGATTTTCGCGGCCGTCGTCGCCGGCATCGCCGTCATTGCGCTCGACGGGCTGCCGATGAAGCTCAACCTGATCGTTGCTGGCGTGATCGGAATCGTGGCCGGCACGCTCGCCGACCTGACGAGGGAGCGATGGACGCGACGCTGAAACTCTGGGTGGTGATCTTCGCGGTCGGGCTGCTCAACTACCTGTCGCGGCTGTCGTTCATCGCGGTGTTCGCACGGCGCAGCATGCCACCCATGCTCGCTCGCGCGCTGAAATACGTCCCGGCGGCGATGCTCACGGCGCTGATCCTGCCGATGATCGTCGCGGACCCGGCGGCGGGCAGCGCCATGTCCTTCAATCCCAAGGCGATCGCCGCCGTCATCGCCGGTGCGGTGGCTTTTTTCACCCGCAGCTCGCTGCTGACGCTCGGCACGGGAATGACTGCGCTTTGGCTGCTGCAGGCGATGGGCTAACATCATCGAAAGATATACGGGAGAACGCATGCGTTTCGAAGGCACCGACAGCTATATCGCGACGCCTGACCTGATGCTCGCCGTCAACGCGGCGCTCGCGCTGGAGCGGCCGCTGCTGATCAAGGGTGAGCCCGGTACCGGCAAGACGCTGCTCGCCTTCGAGGTGGCGCGTGCACTCGGGCGTCCGCTCTTCCAGTGGCACATCAAATCCACGACCAAGGCGCAGCAGGGCCTCTACGAATACGACGCGGTGTCGCGCCTGCGCGATTCGCAGCTGGGCGAGTCGAAAGTTGCCGACATCGCCAATTACATCAAGCCGGGCGTGTTGTGGGAGGCCTTCGAAAGCGCCGAGCCCGCAATCGTGCTGATCGACGAAATCGACAAGGCCGACATCGAATTCCCGAACGACCTGCTGCGCGAACTCGACCGGATGGAGTTCTACGTCTACGAAACGCACCGGACGATCAACGCCAGGCATCGGCCGCTCGTCGTCATTACCTCCAACAATGAAAAGGAATTGCCCGACGCATTCCTGCGCCGCTGTTTCTTCCACTACATCCGCTTCCCCGACCGCGACACGATGGAAAGAATCGTCGACGTGCACTACCCGGGACTCAAGAAGGCGTTGCTGCAGGAGGCGCTGGAAGTGTTCTTCAACCTGCGCGACGTGCCGGGGCTCAAGAAAAAGCCTTCGACGTCGGAATTGCTCGACTGGCTCAAGATCCTGCTGGCCGAGGACATTTCGCCGGAGGCGTTGCGCAGTCCCGACAAAAAGGCATTCATCCCGCCGCTGCACGGCGCCCTTCTGAAAAACGAGCAGGACGTCCACCTGTTCGAACGCGTGGTGTTCTTGGCGCGAGCGGGCCATTGATGGCCTTCATCGAGCCGGTCACGCTGAAAGGCGTGCTGGCCACGCTCGAACCGCTGGCGGGCGAACACGCATCCGTGCTGGCGAAGGCTGCCGCCGACGGCGAGCTCTGGCGGCTCTGGTACACGTCGGTCGCGCCTCCGGACAAGATGCACGAATACGTCGCGACGGCGCTCGACATGCGCGAGCGACTCTCGGCCATGCCGTTTGTCGTGCGCGAGAACGCGACGGGCGAAATCGTCGGCTGCACGCGCTACTTCAACGTGGACACCGCCAACCGGCGGCTCGAGATCGGCCATACCTGGTACGCGAAGCGGGTGCAGCGGACGGCGCTCAACACCGAATGCAAGCTCCTGCTGCTGGGCCACGCATTCGAACAACTGCAATGCATCGCCGTCGAATTCCGCACGCACTGGTTCAATCACGCTTCGCGCGCGGCGATTTCGCGGCTGGGCGCGAAACAGGACGGGGTGCTGCGCAATCATCAGCTCATGCCCGATGGCGCGAAACGCGACACCGTTGTATTCAGCATCATCGATGGCGAATGGCCGGCGGTGAAGCAACACCTCATGTTCCTGCTGGAACGTTGACTCGGAAATGCTGACCAGCTTTTTCCTGCACCTCAAGGCGCACAAGCTGCCGGTCTCCACAGGCGAGCTGCTGACATTGCTGGAGGCGCTGGACAAGCGCGTCGTGTCGCAGTCGATCGACGACTTCTACATGTTGTCCCGCGCCTGTTTGGTCAAGGACGAGCAGCACTTCGACCGCTTCGACCTCGCATTCGCGACGTATTTCAGGAATGTGAACGCGATTTTCGACATCCGCGCGGGAATTCCCGAGGAATGGCTCAGGAAGGAATTCCAGCGCTACCTGTCCGAGGAGGACAAGAAGCTGGTGGAGTCCCTCGGCGGCTGGGACAAGTTGATGGAAACTCTGAAAAAGCGGCTCGAAGAACAGCGCGGCCGGCA
>JAYTIR010000173.1:0-6086 GCA_043731765.1 Burkholderiales bacterium | reverse complement strand
GGCGAATTCGATCTTGCGGACCTTCTTGCGCGGCCCTATGGCAACCTGTCCGCCGGGCAGCGCACGCGTGTGTCGCTTGCCAAGGCGCTGCTCAACCGGCCCGAGGTACTGCTGCTCGACGAGCCGACGGCCTCGCTCGATCCGGACATCGGCGACCGCATGCGTACCTACCTCGAACATTATCAACGCGAGAGCCGCTGCACGATGCTGCTGGCATCGCACAACATGGGCGAGGTCGAGCGGATGTGCGACGACGTGATCATGTTGCGCGAAGGATTGGTGGTGGACCAGGGCTCGCCGCAGGACCTGCTCGAACGCTATGGCCGCGAAAACATGGAAGAGGTGTTCCTGGACGTTGCGCGTGGCCGGAGCGACGAGTCCGACCAGAGCGCCCCTGCGAGAGAAGTCGCTGCGTAATCATGCTGGCCGCCAACGAACCGAACGCCGTTTTCTACCCGCAGGTGGGGCTGGCGGCGTCGGCACGCCGCGTCCGTGCGCTCATTCGCCGACATGCGTACCTGCTGCTCAAATCGTGGCCGCGGCTGGTGTCGATGGCCTACTACCCCACGGTGACCATGGTGCTGTGGGCATTCCTGACCGTGTATTTGAAGCCCACGACCAACTTCCTGCAGGACGCTCCGGGATTTTTCATTGGCGCAGTTCTGCTGTGGGACGTGCTTTTCCGCGGCCAGCTCGGCGTCTCGCTGACCTTCCTCGAAGAAATGTATTCGCGCAACCTGGGCAATCTTTTCGTGAGCCCGCTGCGCTTGCGCGAATTCATCGCGGGCCAGGTGACGATGAGCGTGTTGCGCACGCTGATCGGCGTCGGAGGTGCGTGTTTCTTTGCGTGGCTCCTGTTCCATTATTCGATTTTTACACTGGGCTTTCCGCTGATCGCATTCTTCTGGCTGTTGCTGGCCTTCGGCTGGAGCATCGGCCTCGCGGTGTCGGCGATGATCCTGCGTTGGGGGCTGGGCGCGGAAGAGCTCGCGTGGGCGGCGATCTTCCTCGTCGCACCCGTGTCCGGTGTCTACTATCCCATCGCGGTGCTGCCGGGGTGGCTGCAGTCGGTGGCGTGGACGCTGCCCTCAGCGCACGTGTTCGAAGGCATGCGGTCCGTGTTGCTGGAAGGCGCGTTGCCATGGAACCACTTCTGGGCGGCCGCAGCGCTTGACCTCATCTACCTTGCAATCGGCGCAGCCACTTTCCAACTCGCGATCGGCTATGCGCGCGTCCACGGCAAGCTGCTGCAGATGGGGGAATAGATCATCCCAGCATCAGGGCCGCGACGACGCGCCGGTCTTCCGCCACCAGAATATTGAACGTCCGGCACGCGGCGCGTGTGTCCATCGCCTCGACGCCGATGCGTGCCTTGGTCAAGGCCTGCAACAATCGCGGATGCGGAAAACGCTGCACGGTGCCCGTGCCGAGCAGCACCAGTTCCGGGTCGTGTTGCAACAGCGCAGCGAATTCCACTTCGGTCAGCGCAGCGAAACCCGCGGGCGCCCAGCCGGTCACGATGGCATCGGGCGTGACGATGAGATTCTGCCGATATTCAGTCTCGCCGATGCGTATCCAATCCGCGCCCAGGGCGGCAATGACGTTGGCAGTAGATGTCTGGAGGTGAAATTTCATGATTCACGGGTTCCGGTCGCGCGGGGTTGTGCATTGCGGCAAATCCCCCCGGCAGCTAGAATTATAGGCAAGTAGTGGACCTTCCCGCTTCTTACGTCGCTCGGACGGTTCCGGGCGCTTACGCAAGAAAGAATCGCATGTCCCCCCCTCTGGAAACGCAGTTCGCGCGCATCGAGCGCCTTCCACCGTACGTCTTTTCGATCACCGCCGAGCTCAAGATGGCCGCGCGCCGCCGGGGCGAGGACATCATCGACTTCGGTATGGGCAACCCCGACGGTCCCACGCCCAAGCACATCGTGGACAAGTTGGTCGAGAGCGCCCAGCGACCCGACACGCACGGCTATTCCGTGTCGAAGGGCATTCCGCGCCTGCGTCGCGCAATTTGCCATTGGTATGAACGCCGCTGGGGTGTTGCATTCGATCCCGAAACCGAAGCGATCGTCACCATCGGATCAAAGGAGGGCATCGCGCATCTGGCGCTCGCCACATTGGGACGCGGCGACACGGTGCTGGTGCCGAACCCCAGCTACCCGATCCACATCTATGGACCGGTGATCGCAGGCGCGGACATTCGCCAGGTGCAATTGACGCCCGATGTCGATTTCTTCGCCGAGCTCGAGCACACGATCAAGATGAGCTTTCCGAAGCCCAAGATGCTCATCATCAATTTTCCGGCCAACCCGACCGCGCAATGCGTCGAGCTGTCGTTCTTCGAGAAGATCATAGCGATCGCGAAGGATTACGGCATCTACGTTGTGCACGATCTCGCGTATGCCGACATCTGTTTCGATGGTTGGAAGGCGCCGTCGATCATGCAGGTGCCGGGCGCGCGCGACGTCGCCGTGGAATTTTTCACGATGTCGAAGAGCTACAACATGGCGGGCTGGCGGATCGGCTTCATGGTGGGCAACCGCCATCTGGTCAACGCGCTCGCGCGCATCAAGGGGTATCACGATTACGGCACGTTCACGCCGCTGCAGGTCGCCGCGATCGCCGCGCTGGAGGGGCCGCAGGATTGCGTCGCGGAAATCTGCGCCAAATACCAGAGCCGGCGCGATGTTCTGGTGAAGGGCCTGTTTGAGGCCGGCTGGAAGGTCGACAACCCGAAGGCGTCGATGTACGTATGGGCGAAGATTCCCGAGGCCTATGCCAGGATGGGATCGCTCGAATTCGCGAAAAAGCTGCTCGCAGGCGCCAAGGTGTCGGTATCGCCAGGCATCGGCTTCGGCGAATACGGCGACCAGCACGTGCGCTTTGCGATGATCGAAAACGAGGCGCGCACACGCCAGGCGATTCGCGGGATCAAGCAGATGTTTCGTGACGACGGGTTCGCCTGATGGCCAGGATTGCTGAAGCGGGGCGCACCTTGAAACCACTCAATGTCGGCCTGTTGGGCTTCGGCACCGTGGGCAAAGGCACGTGGGACGTGCTTCGCCGCAACGAAGCGGAAATCTCCCGTCGGGCGGGGCGCCCGATCCGCATCACCTGGATCGCGGCGCGCACGCTCGATCGCGCGCGCGAAGGCACGCGCGGCGTCGCAGGCGTCAGCCTGACCAACGATCCGTCGGTGGTGGTGCGCCATCCGGACGTGGACATCGTGTGCGAGCTTGTCGGCGGCCTCACGCCGGCGCTGTCCTATGTGCAGGACGCGATCGCGCACGGCAAGCACGTCGTGACGGCCAACAAGGCGCTGCTCGCGCATCACGGCAACGAAATCTTCGCGGCCGCGTCCGAGCGCGGCGTGATGGTCGCGTTCGAAGCGGCCGTGGCGGGGGGGATTCCGATCATCAAGGCACTGCGCGAAGGGCTGACCGCCAACCGCATCGAATGGATCGCGGGAATCATCAACGGGACATCCAATTTTATCCTGTCGGAAATGCGCGCCACGGGCGCGTCGTTCGCCACCGTCCTGGCGGAGGCGCAAAAGCGCGGCTACGCGGAAGCGGACCCGACGTTCGACGTCGAGGGCATCGATGCTGCGCACAAGCTGACGATCATGTCCGCGATCGCGTTCGGCGTGCCCATGCAGTTCGACAAGGCGTATGTGGAAGGCATCACCAGGCTCTCCCGCGAGGACATCCGGTATGCGGAGGAGCTGGGCTATCGCATCAAGCTGCTGGGCATCACCCGTCGCGCGCTGGTGAACGGACACGAGGGGATCGAGTTGCGCGTGCATCCGACGTTGATCCCGCACAAGCGACTGATCGCCAACGTCGAGGGCGCCATGAACGCCGTACTCGTCAAGGGCGACGCGACGGGACCGACGCTTTACTACGGCGCGGGAGCGGGCGCCGAAGCGACCGCAAGTGCTGTGATCGCGGACCTCGTGGACGTGACCCGCATGCATACAGCGGACCCGGAGCATCGTGTTCCGCATCTGGCCTTCCAGCCTGACCAGTTGACCGACGTGCCGTTCCTGCCGATCGGCGAAGTCGTGACCAGCTATTACCTGCGCATGCGCGTCGACGATCGTCCGGGGGTGTTGGCCGACATCACGCGCATCCTCGCGGATCGCGAAATTTCGATCGACGCGATGATCCAGAAGGAACCCTCCGAGGGAGAGGAACAGACCGATATCATCCTGCTCACGCACCGGATCGTCGAGAAGAACGTCGTGGACGCCATCGCGAAAATTGAGGCGTTGCCTACGGTGCGCGGCAAGATCGTCCGCATCCGGCTGGAAGAGCTGAACTGATGCGCTATGTAAGCACCCGCGGCGCCTGGGACGATGATCCGCAGCCGTTCTGCTCCATCCTGCTCGAGGGCCTGGCCCCCGACGGGGGGCTGGCGGTACCGCAGTCGTATCCAGCATTCACGCCAGTGGAATTGGCGGCGTTGCGCCCGCTCGGATATCGCGAATTGGCTTTTGCGGTGTTGTCGCGTTTCATCGACGACATTCCCGCCGCCGATTTGAAACTGATCATTGCCGATACGTACACGGCGTCCGTGTTCGGCTCTGACGAGATCACGCCGCTCGTGACGATGGCGCCGGGATTGCACCTGCTTCGCCTCGCCAACGGGCCGACGCTCGCGTTCAAGGACATCGCGCTGCAGCTCCTGGGCCATCTGTTCGAACATGTGCTGGCGCGTGCCGGCCACTCGATCAACATCCTGGGCGCGACATCCGGCGACACCGGCAGCTCGGCCGAGTACGCACTGCGCGGGAAGCGCGGCATCACGGTCTTCATGCTGTCGCCGAAAGGCCGGATGAGTCCATTCCAGCAGGCGCAGATGTTCTCGCTCGCGGATCCGAACATCTTCAACATTGCCGTCGAGGGCACCTTCGACGATTGCCAGGACCTGATCAAGGCGGTGGCCAACGATGCCGCATTCAAGGCGCGCTGGAAGATCGGCGCGGTCAACTCGATCAACTGGGCCCGGATCGCCGCCCAGGTCGTGTACTACTTCAAGGGATACTTTGCGGCCACCGGGGACAATACGCAGCGCGTCGATTTTGCGGTACCGTCCGGCAACTTCGGCAATATCTTCGCCGCACACGTGGCGCGGGAGATGGGCTTGCCGATCGGGCGACTGATCCTGGCCACCAACGAGAACGATGTGCTTGACGAATTCGTCAGAACCGGTCGCTACCGGCCGCGCTTGGCCGCAGAAACGCACGCGACCTCGTCGCCGTCGATGGACATTTCGAAGGCATCCAACTTCGAACGGTTCATCTTTGACGTGACCGGAAGGAACCCCACGAACGTGCGCGAACTCTGGTCGAAAATGGCGGCCGACGGAGGATTCGATCTTGCCGGCACGCGCTGGTGGGCAAAGGCGCAGGCTGCGGGCATCGTGTCGGGGCGCAGCACGCATGCCGATCGCCTCGCAACAATTCGTGAAATTGCCACGCGATATGGAATTGTCATCGATCCGCACACGGCCGACGGAGTCAAGGTCGGACTCGAACGTCGCGACCCGGCGACGCCGCTCGTGTGCGTTGAAACGGCATTGCCGGCGAAATTCGCGGCGACGATCCGCGAAGCCATCGGCCGTGATCCGGCGCGCCCGGCCGCCTGGCGCGGTCTCGAGGCCCGGCCGCAACGCAGCACGACGCTCGCGGCCGATCCGCAACAGTTGAAGTCCTTCATCGCAGAGCACGCCGCTGTGGCTTGATGCCGCCGCGACCTGAATTCCTTCGAGCCTGCGACCTTCTGAACCGCTCACTTGCAAACTTCCGCCATGCGTTACGCACTTGCCTCGCTCTTCCGCAACCTGGTCGCTGGGCTGCGGCTGTCCTTGTTCATGCCGGTGACGCGGCTCGCGTTTCGCATCGGTCTCGCGCAAGTCCTCCTGCTGTTCGCGTTCTCCGCGGCCATCGATGTGGCGGGGGACTGGTCTCGTACGGGTCCGGTGCGGGAATTCTCGCTGTTTGGCGCCGGGTCCGAACTTTATTCCGGAGCATTGCTGCTGCTGGCGTCGGCGGCGCTCGCGCTGGTTTTTCGGCAGCG
>JAYTIR010000172.1:0-2281 GCA_043731765.1 Burkholderiales bacterium | reverse complement strand
GCGCAGTGAGAACCGGAGCGAACGACCCGTTGCCGCGCACCACCCCGCCAGCAGGAGAGAAGCAAGCGCGAATCGGTAGGCCACCGAAATCTCCGGCGCAACGACGCCCAGCTGGAACGTGATGGCAAGCCAGGTCGAACCCCAGATCAGGGTCGGGACGAGGAACAGCCAGGGAGTGCCAATGTTCATGCGTTGGAAATCGTAACGTGCGCGGCGCCGACCGACGTCGCGAGTGCGGCGGCCTCGGCTTCGAGCGCGCGCCGGAATGCTGCCCCGCGCGGACGCGCTTTCGCAAAGCCGGCAGTCACGCGCAGCGTCCCGTTGACGTTCATCGCGTTCGCCCAGCCGATCACGTCGTCCCGCCACAGCAACGGCAGCGCGTAATAGCCGAACTGGCGCTTCGCCGGCGGCGTGTACGCTTCAAAGCGATAGTCCCAGCCCCAGAAGAGTTCGAAACGGCGCCGGTCCCACACGACGGGATCGAAAGGTGCCAACAGCCGCACGCGTTCCTCCAGCTCCGTCGACATGGTTTCATCCGCCGGCAACACGAACACGTTGCCTTCGGCCTCGACGCGGCGCAACGCGCGGCTGCCCTGCATTTGCGCGAGGACCGTCGCGCGAACGTCCTCCGGAAAAGAGCTTTCCGTCACCATCCGCGCGAGTTTCCGGAAACTTGCCTCCGGCAGCGGTGCGTAGAGCCGCAACAGCAACGTGAAAATTTCCCGGGCGCGCGCAGCCCCGGACCGCGGACGCGAACGTGGTCCGGCAAGTTCGTAGAGGCGGATGCCGCCCTCGCGACGCGCCACGCGCAACTTGCCGCGGTACTGCAGCGCTTCGAGCATCCGCGTCGTCGCCGCCGAATTGCCGCCCCAGCCACTGCCGGTGGTGACCTTGCCGAACGTGCCATGCAAGTCGCGCGGGTGCGTGACGCCGTGCGCACGGACATGAGCAAGGACGCGCGCGGCCAGGCGCGGATGCTCGCGTTCGACGCGCCACGTTCCCGGCGTCCGCGGATGCAAGAGACCCTGCGTTCGCGCCGGCAGCACGCCATAGACGTGCACATAATCCTCGGCAAGCGGCAATTCCGGATAGGCGCGATCGAGGTCGCCCACGCGGTAGTCCAGGACGCGATGCCGCAGGATGAGGTCGGCGGCGCGTGCGGGCGCGCGGATCGGATCGAGCTGGACAAATCCCAGCGCGTCGATTGCCGCGGCCAGGTCGGTGGGCGCGAACAGCGAACGCCGAATCGCATGCACGCGAAGTGCCTTTAACGTAACGCTACCGATCATGCTGCTCGCAGGGCGTCGACGATCTTCATCCGCGCCGCGCGCGCCGCGGGCAGGAAACCGCCGACGAATCCCATGATCAACGCGAACGCCAGCGAGGCCAGCACGATGCCGGGAGTCAGCGAAAAACCGAAGGCGATTTCGGCGAAGGTCTGGAAATTCATCGTCGAAATGGAAAACGCCTGCATGAACGCGGCGCCGACGAGACCCACCACGCCGCCGACCAGGCCCAACAGCAGCGCCTCACCCAGGAACGCCACCAGGATGGCCGCGCGCGAGAATCCCAGCGCGCGCAGCGTGCCGATTTCATTCGTGCGCGAGGCGACACTCGCGTACATCGTGATCATGGCGCCGATGATCGCGCCGATGGAGAAAATCACCGAGATCGTGGTGCCGAGGTAAAAAATGAATTTGGACAACGCCTCCGACTGGTCGGCGTAGAACGTCGTCTCGCGCTTGGCCTCCAGCGTGAGCCTTGGATCGCTCTCGATCCCGGCCTTGACCGCGTCGAACCGGCTGCTGTCCGCGAGCTTGAAGATCGCGGCGGAAAAACTGACGCGACGGAACGCTTGCAGCAACTGCTCGGCATCGCCCCAGATTTCGGAATTGAATCCCGTGCGGCCCGCATCGAACACGCCGACCACCGTCCAGTCGCGCTGGGCGAAGTGCAGCGTCTCGCCGATCGCCGCCCCGCGGAATCCCTCGGCGATCGACCGGCCCGCGATGATCTCGGAGGTGCCGGGCTGGAACATTCTCCCTTCGCCGATCTTCACCTGGGGCCGCAGCACGAGGCCGGCCGGCGTCGCACCGCGAATCACGACGTTCGACGGCTTGCCCGAGTCGCGCTTGGGCAGGTTGATGAGCACCACGGGTTCCTTCGAGATCAGCTTCTGCCCGTTCTCGCCGGTGGCGATGTCGGGAAGGCTCTCGATGATCGCGGCGGACTGTCGATCGACGCCGCTTTGCACTTCGGTCTGCGCACCGCGGCGGATGAC
>JAYTIR010000171.1:0-6774 GCA_043731765.1 Burkholderiales bacterium | reverse complement strand
GAACCGGGCGCGATCGACGCCGTCGCCGCCGGCCAGGCCGCGGTGTGCCTCATGCATATGCAGGGAGAGCCGCGCACGATGCAGGCCGAGCCGCACTACGACGATGTCGTGAAGGATGTCCGCGATTTTTTGGTCGAACGTGCGCTGGCATGCGAGGCGGCGGGCATTGCCCGGGACCGAATCGTCATCGACCCCGGCTTCGGCTTCGGCAAGACGGTGGCGCATAATCTCGCGTTGCTGCGCTCGCTCGACGTGTTCAAGGCAACGGGCTATCCCGTCATGGCGGGCATATCGCGGAAGTCGATGTTGGGCGGGATTGCGGGCCGCGATGTGAAGGAACGCGGTGCCGCAAGCATCGCGGCGGCGCTGGCGGCGGTTACGCGCGGCGCTTCCATCGTCAGGGTGCATGACGTGCGCGAGACCGTCGACGCATTGAAGGTGTGGCAGGCGATTGAAACAGGTTGAACCAGTCATGAAACGCAAATACTTCGGCACGGATGGCATCCGCGGCCGCGTCGGTGAGGCTCCGATCACTCCCGAGCTCGTGATGAAATTGGGCTGGGCGGCCGGGCGCACGCTGGCGTCTGCCGAAGGGGCGCAACGCGTGGAGCGGTCCAATGAACGGGCCGGCGTGCTGATCGGCAAGGACACGCGCATATCTGGATACCTGCTGGAGGCGGCGCTGGAGGCCGGCCTTTCGGCAGCGGGCGTCGACGTCTACCTTTGCGGGCCGTTGCCCACACCTGCCATCGCGTATCTCACGCGCGCGCTGCGCCTCGCGGCGGGCATCGTGATCAGCGCATCGCACAATCCTTACGACGACAATGGCATCAAGTTTTTTTCCGCAGCGGGAACCAAGCTGCCGGATGACGTCGAAGCCGCGATAGAAACGGGAATGGAGGCGCCGCTCGCCTGTGTCACCTCTGCGCAATTGGGCAAGGCGCGCCGCATCGACGATGCGGCAGGGCGCTACATCGAATTCTGCAAAGGGACGTTTCCGTCGGAACTCGACTTGCGCGGGCTGCGCATCGTCGTCGACTGCGCGCACGGCGCCGGCTATCACGTCGCACCGCCGGTGTTCCACGAACTCGGGGCGGACGTGATCGCGGTCGGCGTTGCGCCCGATGGCATCAACATCAACGCAGGCGTCGGCGCAACACATCCGCAGTTCCTGATCGAGCAGGTGCGCACGAACCATGCGGACCTCGGCATCGCGCTCGATGGCGATGGCGACCGTCTGGTGATGGTGGACAGTGCGGGCGTGCTATACGACGGCGATCAGCTGCTCTACGTGATCGCCACCGATTACCGGCGACGCGGCGTGGCCAATGGCGGCGTGGTCGGGACGCTGATGAGCAACCTCGGGTTCGAACAGGCACTGCAACGCGAGGGCATTGCGCTTGCGCGCGCGCGCGTGGGCGACCGTTATGTCCTTGAGCAAATGCAGGAACGCGGCTGGCTGCTCGGCGGCGAGAACTCCGGGCACGTGATCTGCCTCGACAAGCACACCACCGGCGACGGGATCATCGCCGCGCTTGCGGTCCTGCGCGCGCTGATCGAACAGCGCAAGACGCTCGCCAAAGCCACCGCCGGGGTCATCATGTTCCCGCAGCGGCTCATCAACGTGCCAGTGAAGCGTGGCTGGGATTGGCAGTCGTGCGATCCGGTGCGGGCGGCGGAGCGCGCAGCCGTCGCGTCGCTGGGCGATGCCGGCCGCGTACTGCTGCGCCCATCCGGTACCGAACCCGTGTTGCGCGTGATGGTCGAAGCGCGCGACCGAAGCCTCGCCGACCGCCACGCGGAGGCGCTGGCGGATACGATTGCCGTCGCCGCCGGCGCGCCGCTCTAAGGCTTGGTCAGCGGTTCCCCAGGTAATTTGCTTATCGGAATCGATTGCAAGGGCGGCAGAATGCGCTGCGTATAATTCCGTCATGGTCGCCGTGCTCCAAGCCGCGCCGCAGGCCGCCGCGCCACAGGCGGTCGTCGCTTGGCTCGACACCCTCACCCACGAATATTCCGCCGATGAACGTGCATCGTTCGCGGCGGCGTTCGAGTACGCACGATCACATTGCACCGATGCCGCGATGCCCGACGGCGAATCCGTCCTCGACCGCGCGTTGGGCACCGCCACGATCCTGGCGGGTCTCAAGCTCGATCCCGATTCGATCCGGGCCGCGCTGCTGCTCGGTCTGCCGGTCGCGGGGGCGTTCGATCCCGACGAGATTGCCTTGAAATTCGGCGCCGATGTCGCAACCCTCGTAGCCGGCGTCGCCCGAATGGGAGTCATTCGCACCACGCCTTCGAGCGGCGACCCTGAAGAACGCGCGGCGCAAGCGGAGAACCTGCGCAAGATGCTCCTCTCGATGGTCGAGGACATTCGCGTCGTGCTGATCAAGCTGGCGGAACGCACCCAGGCCTTGCGTACGCTCATGAACGGCAATTCCATTGTTCGAACGCAGGCAGCACGCGAAGCGCTTGACCTGTTCGCGCCGCTCGCCAACCGCCTGGGCGTATGGCAGTTGAAGTGGGAGTTGGAAGATCTCTGTCTGCGCGCGCTCGAGCCCGACGCATACAAGTCGATCGCGAAAATGCTGGACGAGCGCCGGCGCGACCGGCAGCGCTATATCGAGGATGTGCTCGAGACGTTGCAGCGCGAGCTGAAGGCCGCGGGCATTAAGGCTGAGGTGACCGGCCGTCCGAAGCACATCTACAGCATCTGGAACAAGATGCGCCGCAAGCAGTCGGGAATCGACGCGCTCTATGACATTCGCGCGATGCGCGTCCTGGTCGATTCGGTTAAGGATTGCTACGCGGCATTGGGGCTGGTGCATCACCTGTGGACGCCGCTCGCGCGCGAGTTCGACGATTACATCGCCAAGCCGAAATCCAACAATTACCGCTCTCTCCACACGGCTGTGATCGGACCCGAGGACAAGCCGCTCGAAGTGCAGATCCGGACGTTCGAGATGCACCAGCATTCGGAATACGGCGTCGCCGCCCACTGGCGCTACAAGGAAGGGGCATTGAAGGGCGTGCGGAGCGACCCGACCTTCGACGAAAAGATCGCGTGGCTGCGGCAGGTGCTCGACTGGAAGGATGCCGTGGCGAATTCAGGTGAATGGCTCTCGGCGTTCAAGGAAAGCCTCTTTACCGATTCGATCTACGTGCTCACGCCCCAAGGCAAGGTCGTCGATCTGCAGCGCGGTTCCACGCCCGTCGACTTCGCCTACGCCGTGCACACGAACCTGGGCCACCGTTGTCGCGGTGCCACGGTCGACGGCCAGATGGTGCCGCTGCACTACACGTTGAAAAACGGCCAGCAGGTCGAAGTCGTCACGGTGAAGCAGGGCGGACCGTCGCGCGACTGGCTGAATCCGGATCTGGGCTATGTGCAGAGTCACCGCGCACGCACCAAAGTGCGGCAATGGTTCCGCGCGCAGCAGCACGAGCAGACCGTCGCGCAAGGGCGCGCGCTGGTCGAGCGCGAACTCGCGCGCACCGGCCACACCGCGCTCAAGCTCGACGCGCTCGCCGCGAAGGCCGGCTTCGACAAGGCGGAGGAGTTCTTCGCGGCGTTCGCGCGCGACGACATCAATTCGAAGCAGGTGCAGACGGCGATCCAGGCGCTGGCGTTACCCCTGGCGCCCGCGCCGGCGGCGCCGGAGCCGGAAGTGCAAATGCGGAAGAGTCGCGCGGCGGGCTCGGGCAGCGGCATCCTCGTGGTGGGCGTCGACCGGCTGCTCACCGGACTTGCGCGCTGCTGCAAGCCCGCTCCGCCGGACCCGATCGCGGGCTTTGTCACGCGCGGCAAGGGCGTGACCATCCACCGCGCAAGTTGCGCCAACGTGACCCGGATGCGCGCCACGCAACCCGAGCGCCTGATATCCGCTGACTGGGGCGCGCCGCGCGACGAGGTATTTCCGGTGGACATCGTCGTGGAGGCGATGGACCGGCAGGGTCTGTTGCGCGACATTTCGGAAATCCTGTCGCGCGAAAAAATCAATGTCACCGCGGCCAACACGTTGACGCGCAACATGCACACTCGGATGGCGTTTACCGTGGAAGTGCAGAGCCTCGCCGTCTTGAAGCGGGCGCTGGCACTGGTCTCCGACGTGTCCGGCGTGACCGGGGCGTCCCGGCGCTAGGCGACGTTTACTGGCAGCGGCTGCCGAGTTCGGTCTTGCTGTTGACCGAGGGCACGATTCCCGCGGCGAGCAGCGGTACTGCGACCCGGGTGCGAAAACGTTCCATTGCATCGCGTGTGTTCGTGTCGCTTCCGGACACCTCGATCATCAGGACGTTTCCCGGAAGCTGCCATTCCTCGACTTTGGTTTTGCCTGAATTTCGCAGCGGACAGGTCCATCCCGCCAGTGCGTGGTTGCCGCGCAGCTTCCAGGTCAGATTTGCGTGTCCGGCATGGTCGATGCGCCGGCGCAGTATCGCGGAAAATCCCGGAGCAGTTGTCGTCGTCGACGGAAGATCGTAGTAGTCGACTTTGAAGGTGCTCGCGCGACGCGTGCGCGCCTTCAGGACCGCCAGCGCTTCAACTCCAGTCTTCGGCCCGCCCTCGTGAGCGTTCCAGCGGATCGCGCATTCCGCAAGGTTGGGTTCGCCAGCGGCGGCGAATGCCGAAGCCGCGCTGAGTGCAATGCAGAAGGCAGCCGCGGCAACATTGCAAATGAGTGGCCAGCCGCCGCGTCTGTGCCTGGCCACCATCGGAGTGCCGTGGACGTCGAATTTGATGTGCGTGGTCATGACGGAACAAGGATAAGATATAACGTAAAGGAATGTAACCTTGGCCTGTCCGGACGTCATCACGCCGCTCGAGGAAACGATCTTGGCCCGACTGCTTCGCGTTTTACTTTCTGGCCTGATGGCCGTGGCGGCGACCGCTGCGTCGGCGAACTTTCACACCTTCGTGATCGAGCAGGTCTACTCGAATGCGGACGGCACCATGCAATACGTACTGTTGCACGAGTCGCAGGGCACGAACGGCGAAAGTCTCTGGTCGGGCCGTGCTTTCACCAGCACCCGCGCCGGCGTCACGAAATCGTTTACGTTCCCTGTCGACCTTCCCGGCGCCGCGACCGCGAACAAACGCGTGCTGATCGGGACCCAGGGTCTGGCCGCCCTGGGATTCATCGTGCCGGATTACGTGATTCCCAGCGGATTCCTCGCCACGGATGGCGCGACGCTCAACTACGCCGGGGCCGATACGATCACCTACGCGTCGCTGCCGACGGACGGGATTGGCGCGATCAATCATGCCGGCGCAACCATTCCGAATGTCGCCACCAATTTTGCCGGGAAGGCGGTGTCGTTTCCCGCACTGTCGGTGACGTCGATCGAATATTTCAACGCCGGCCTCGGCCACTACTTCATCAGCAATCTGCAGCCGGATATCGACGCGCTGGATACCGGCCGGATCCCCGGCTGGGCGCGAACCGGGCAGTCGTTCAAGGTATTCCCCAGTCAGGCGAGCGGCGGCGCCGGCGTCAACCCCGTGTGCCGTTTCTATATTCCGCCGCAGCACGGCAACTCGCATTTTTTCTCCGCGTCTCCGGCCGAGTGCAATTCGATCCAGCAGAAAACGGCGACGGATCCCAACTACAGCGGCTATGTGCTTGAGTCGCCCGGCGTTTTCTTCGTGGCGCTGCCCGACACGACGACGGGTGTTTGCCCAGGCGGAACCGTGCCGGTCTATCGGCTGTGGAACCAGCGCGCCGACTCGAACCACCGATACACCAGCGCCGCGTCGATCAAGGCGCAGATGATCACTGCTGGCTATGTGGCGGAGGGCTATGGTCCGAATGCCGTCATCATGTGCGCGCCGGTTGCCGGCACGGCTACGCTCGTGTTCACGGCGGGATCCGGCGCGCCCGACGGCGCGCTCGTCAGCGACGGCGCGAGTACCGCGACTTCCAACTACCAGGGCTTCGTCACGGCGACCGACAACGTCAATGTCGGAGCGCGGTCTGGCGCAGGCGAGGCCATCACGTTCAGCCGAGACCGGCCTCCGGCGCTGCAATCGACATTGTGGGCGACCGCGTTCGGCGATCAGACCGTCGCCGTGCCTTTCGCGAACGTGTTCGATACCGCCGTCACCATCTGGGTCGTCGCCGGGCCGTTTGCGACCACGCAGCAGACTGCGCTGACGCTGTGGCAAACGGCGCAGCAGATTTTTTCGGACGAACGGCTCGGCGTGCACCTGTCGCCGCTGGAAATCGTGGATGCGACGGCCAACGCCAAGGCCGCGACCTATGCGGCGTTCACCTGCGGCGTCGGCAATGCGGGCGTGACGTCGATTGCGGCCGATATCGGCACGCGTGCGGGCCGCATCAACGTCTACCTGGTCAGCTTGGTTGACGGCTCGACGTCGCGCGGCAATGCCTGCGCCATCGGTGGCGGCTTTGTCGCCATCGCCTCGGGTTCCGGCGCGGAGTTGCTGTCCCATGAGCTGGGTCACGATTTCGGCCTGGAACATATCGACGACCTGACCTCCGACTTCAGTCCGACCAACGTGATGCACTCCGCGAGCAATTCGCGGATGTACCTGACCGAAGGCCAGACATTCCGTGCGCATCTGCGGCCGAACTCCGCGATCAACCAGGTCTTTGGCCTGCGCCCGGGATTGGTGATTCGCAATTGCGATCGGGACACGCTGACCGTCGATTGTCCAATGACCAGGAAGCGCCTGTGGGCCGACGGCGGCTTTCCCGCCAACTGAAACGGACGAAACGAGGAGTGTGGCCAATGCGTCGATCGAACCACGTC
>JAYTIR010000170.1:0-3252 GCA_043731765.1 Burkholderiales bacterium | reverse complement strand
ATCGGGTCCCGCGGATGGATCGAGTCCGGCCCGCTTGAGGAACGGCATGAGCCGCCGCCCAAGCTCGGCCTCCGGCTGCCGCTTCATGTGCTCCTGATTGACCCATTTCAGTTTCTCGGCATTGAACCGCGAGGGCGCCGGACTGATTCCCGGCAGGTCGAACCACTCCACCAGCTGCTCGCGGCTAAAGATTTCCTCGTCGCCGTGGCCCCAGCCGATGCGGGCCAGGAAGTTGATCAGCGCCTCCGGCAGATAGCCCTGCGCCTCGTATTCCATCACGCCCATCGCGCCGTGGCGCTTGGAGAGTTTGGCCCCGTCCTCGCCCAACACGGTCGGGACATGGGCGTAGGCCGGCGGTTCGGCGCCCAGCGCGCGAAAAATGTTGATCTGTCGCGGCGTGTTGTTGACATGGTCGTCGCCACGAATGACGTTGGTGATCCGCATGTCCATGTCGTCGACCACCACGCAGAAATTGTAGGTGGGCGTGCCGTCCTGCCGTGCGATGATGAGGTCGTCAAGTTCGGCGTTGGCGATTTCGATGCGGCCCTTTACACCGTCTTCCCAAGCCACGACACCGGTGTCCGGATTGCGAAAGCGCAGCACGGGCGTCACGTCCGGCGGCGGCGTCTTGCCCGAGCTATGCTCGGGCCGCCAGCGCCCGTCGTAGCGCGGCTTCAGCCCTCGCGCCGTCTGCTCGGCGCGCAGCGCGTCGAGCTCCTTGCGGGTCATGTAGCAGCGATAAACGTGACCCGCCTCGACCAGCTTTGCCAGGACCTCGCGATACCGGTCCATGCGCTGCATCTGGAAGAACGGACCTTCGTCGAAGTCGAGTTCGAGCCAGGCCATCGCGTCGAAAACCGCCTTGACGGCCGCCGGCGTCGAGCGTTCGACGTCGGTGTCCTCGATGCGCAGGATGAATGTCCCGCCGAAATGCCGCGCATACGCCCACGCGAACAGCGCCGTGCGGGCACTGCCCAGGTGAAGGTAGCCCGTCGGGCTGGGGGCGAAGCGGCTTCTGATCTCGCTCACGCGCTGCGTCCTTCAAGCAAAAGAACGCATCTTACCGGGCGAACCCTAGCGTGCCGGCTGCCACCGTAAATCGAGCGTGGCCGGGGTCGCAGGATTCGGCGGCTCCGGATGCACGGTCATCGGCCCTGGTGTATGACCATGTGCCCAGAAACGCGCGACACGACGGGCCTCGGCCTCATTCGCGTTGACCGGGAACGTCGCGTAATTGCGGCCGCCGGGATGCACGACGTGGTACATGCATCCGCCCAGCGCGCGTTGCGACCATGTGTCGATCAGGTCGAAGGTCAGCGGCGCCTGTACGCCGATGGTCGGATGCAGCGCCGACGGCGGACTCCACGCGCGAAACCTGACCCCGGCCACGAACTCGCCGGGAACGCCGGTGGGCGTGAGCGGCAACGCGCGCCCATTGCAGGTTACCGCGTGCCGTCCTCCGGTCATGCCGACGACCTTGATCTGCATCCGTTCCACCGACGAATCGACGTAGCGTGCCGTGGCGCCAAGGCTCACTTCCTCACCGAGCACGTGCCAGGGTTCGATCGCCTGCCGCAATTCCAGCGTCACGCCGGCGTACGTCGCCGTGCCGAAGCGCGGAAAGCGGAATTCGACGAAGGGCTCGAACCAGGCTGGGTCGAATGCATAACCGGCCCGATCCAGGTCCGCCGCCACGTCGCGAATGTCCGCGGCGACGAAATGCGGCAACAGCCAGCGGTCGTGCAGCGCGGTGCTCCAAGGGATCAGCTCGCCGCGATAGGGATCGCGCCAGAACCGCGCGACAAGTGCGCGCAGCAGCAATACCTGCACCGCGCTCATCCGCGCGTGCGGCGGCATTTCGAACGCGCGGAACTCGAGCAGCCCCAGTCGCCCCGTGGCGCTGTCAGGAGAATAGAGCTTGTCGATCGAGAATTCGGAGCGGTGCGTGTTGCCCGTCAGGTCCGTCAGCATGTGCCGCAACAACCGGTCGACCAGCCACGGCTGCGGAGACTCGCGTCCTGACTCGTATTTGCGTCCCAATTGCTGGAAGGCGATCGCGAGTTCGTACAGTCGGTCGTCGCGTGCCTCGTCGACGCGCGGGGCCTGGCTGGTCGGCCCGATGAACATTCCGGAAAAGAGGTAGGACAGCGACGGATGGTTCTGCCAGTAAGTGATCAGACTTTGCAGGAGATCGGGGCGGCGCAGGAGCGGACTGTCCGCCGGCGTTGCGCCCCCCAGCGTGACGTGATTGCCACCGCCGGTGCCCGTGTGCCGGCCGTCGAGCATGAACTTTTCCGTTCCGAGTCGGGCTTGGCGCGCTTCCTCGTACAAGGTCTGCATGTTCGCGAGCAAGTCGCGCCACGATGCCGCGGGATGGATGTTGACCTCGATGACGCCCGGGTCGGGCGTGACCATCAGCACTTTCACGCGGGGATCGCGGGGTGGCGTATAGCCTTCGATGGCCACGGGCGTGTTCAATTTGCGTGCGGTGTCCTCGATCGCGGCCAGCAACGCGACGTAGGCTTCGAGCTTCTCGCACGGAGGCATGAACACGAAGAGATGCCCGTCGCGAACCTGCAAGGTCAACGCGGTCTTGACGACCTCGCGCGGTTTCCGGCCGCGCACCTTGGCGCGCTTCGCGGACAATGCCGTACGCGCAGGCAACGCTTTGCGGGGTGCGAACGGATCGACGGGGAAGTCCTGCTCCGCCTCCTCCGGCAATAACTCCGGCAGCGATCCGAGCGGAAGGCGCAGTCCCAGGGGCGAGTCGCCCGGCAGTGCGTACAAGTGTTCGCGCTTCAACGGCCAGGGACTCGATTCCCAGACGATCCCGGCGGAGTCATCGACGTTGGCCTTCAGCGGCAGGACAAATCCCGCCGGCGAACTCAGTCCCGCAGTCAGCAGACGCGCGAGACGCGCACGTTCGTCGGGCTTGGTGAGGTCGGCGGACAGCGGGTCGGCGTTCTCGGGGAGTGCGGCCTCGGCCTGCAACAGTTTCGGCACGTCTTCGTGGGCGGTAATCAATAACGTCGCCGGCAGGCCGAGCGTCAACGTGATGTTCTCCCCGAACGCCCGCGCGCCGGCGACGGTTGCCGTGCCGAGCTTGGTCGTGTCGGCGATCAACGTGTCGCCTTGCCACAGCGGCACGCCATCCGTGCGCCAGAACACACCCAGCGCCCAGCGTGGAAGCGGTTCGCCCGGATACCACTTGCCCTGCCCGTAATGCAAAAATCCTTCAGGAGCGAATTTCGA